>DATCFS010000072.1:0-22390 GCA_036509375.1 Acidimicrobiales bacterium | reverse complement strand
CCGTGCCGATTGACCCCGTGCGTAAAGCTCACGATGCTTCGCCATCTACCACTCTCGTCGCGATCACCGCCGTCTCGACGGTCGCGTACGACGAGCGAATGCTCCTCGAGGTAGGCAACCGCCGCACTCACGGATTCGCGATGGGCCGCGACGACGCCCGCACCGTGGTCGGGATCGACGGCAACGAGAATCGAGATGGGTCGAGGGGCGGCCACGATGATGTCGTAACCCTGGACGGCGGAGCGCTCCGTCGTGCCGAGCACACCGCCCACGTCGCGCGAATCAGTCGTATCGCCACGACCGCGCAGCCACCAACCGGCGCCGCCGTCACGCAGGCCGTCAAGTTCGAGCGCAGGATCGTTCGTGAAGTAACTGACGTCGTTGGAACGCCGCGCCACCACTCGAATCATCGGACCCCCCGAGGGCCCAATGGTCGCGACTACAACTGGGCGGCGATCCTCTTGGCGAGTTCGTGTCCGGCCTTGGCGAACTTGGGCGTCGCCACCACGGCGCCGGCGCCGGCGCGCAGCATCAGTTGATCGAGGAAGAGCTCGTTGCTGACGCGAAATTTGACGGCGTGTCGAGCGTCCTTCAACGTGAGCCACTGCGCATTGGGCAATGGCTCGAAGAGCCAGCGAAGCGGAGCGTCGATCACGACGACCACTTCATCACCCTCCTCTCCCACCTGGGTCAGCCAGTTCACGACGGAGTCGGGCGGTCGCTCGTCTGTCGCCGGCGACGTTGCCACGACGGCATTGATCCGGTCGATGCGAAACGTGCGCCACGAATCACGGGTCAAGCAATATGCCCGTACGTACGTGTGGCCGTTGAGCACCTTGACCTCGCGCGGTTCAATGGAGCGGGTCGTGGCCGCCTCGGCCGTGGCCGGCGTATAGAGGATCTTGATCTGTTGGTGGTCGACGACGGCTTTGGACACCTGGGCGAGCATCGGCTCATTGGTCGCCATCTCCACTTGGAGGTGGGAACTCGTCGCCGCTTCGATCTTCTCGATCGCCGACAGAATCGCCGGATCGTTGTACACCCGCGATGCCTCGCGCAGGGCAATGTTGAGTTCGAAGAGGTCGCGCCACATGTAGGGCGATGGTTCGTCGGCCCCTTCCGGTAGGTCGCTGAAGTCGGCCCGGTAGGTCGAGTCGTCGTGCGCCTCATCGTCCCAGTCGTCGCACTCTTTTAGGACGTGGGCCGGAAAGGCACCGGTCCCGTCGGTGGACCCGGCCATGGGCTCCAGCGAGACCAGACGATCCATAATGAATCGCACGTGGTCGGGGTCGAGACCAAACCTCGTTGCCAGTTCACTTATCCGCAGCCCGTCCTCGGCGACGTAGACGGCGTGGAGCAGTTGCAAGGTCTGGCCCAAGACGTCGTTCGTCAACGGACCGTCGAACTTCATTGACTCGATCGACGGCGTCTTGCCGCGGTTGACGTCCTTCAACCAATCGGCTAAATCGGCCTTAAGGGACTTGGGCGACTGCAGTCGCAGTCGGTCGGCACCCTCGACGACGAAGCGAAGTGCCACGCGTGGACTGTCGAAGCTGAGGCCAACCTCCACCTTCCCGTCCTTCTTATTTGCCGACAGCGCTCCGGGGTATTGGCGAACCAAGAGGTCGGCGTAGTTCTCATTCGTCGTCACGACGACGTCGAGGGGATTCGGCGAACGAGCGAACTCCGGCCTCCAGGCCTTGGCGACGTCGAGGGCCTCGTCATTGTCGTCGTAGTGGTCGGGGAGCACGACGGGCATGGACGTCATTCGACTGAAGCGGTAGCCCTTGATCTCCTCGGTTCCCTTCACGCGGGCAATGAGATACGAGACGCCGTTGAAGACGTCGATGAGCAACGGCTCTACGACGCGTGGTTTGTTGGCCCCCGACTGATAGTCGAAGGTGATTGCCCGATGAAGGTTGAGCGCGCGGATGACGGGTGTGTAGTACATCGACGACTCGAGGCCACCGTCGCTCGCCGGTACCTCGTTGAACACGCTGAACGCGCCCGAAGCGCCAAAACCGCAGAATCGCAGGGCCAATCGAACAACGCGTTCTTCGTCGGGCGTGAAGTAGATAAGGGGTGCGTACCCGCTCGAGGGGTCAATCCGGTAGCCGACGCCGCCGTCGTCGTTCGTGGTGGTCTCGATTTCGAATCCCAGCTCTCGAATTCGGGCCTTATCGCGTTCGAACTTCTGACGCACGGCTCCGTCGTTGCCTTCGTACGCAGGAATCTTTCGCGGCCCCTTCGCCGAAACGGGGAACTCGTCAATCCGGAGTTCGCGAACGATCTCTTCCTGGGTCAGCGCCCCGTACTGCCACGCACGTTGAAGGAGCAGCACGAGTGCAATGAGTCGTTCCCGACTCTGCTCAACCCCTCCTCGAATACTGCTCATTGCGCTCCTTCTCGTGCCCTACAGAGGGTACCCGTCGGTGGTGCCGGCTCCGGCGAGGCCGAGCACCAAAAACGACGAAGCAGTCGGCTTCACCGCCGCGCCAACGCGGCCGTGACCGCGCGCGACGCTCCTATGCCGGTGTGTGACAGACGGCCTCGACGTTGTTGCCGTCGGGGTCACGAACGAACGCGCCGTAGTAGTTGGCATGGTATTCGGGCCACAGTCTCGGTTCGCGGAGCACGTCGGCATTTTGGGCGATCGCCGCAGCGAAGAAGGCGTCGACGGCGTCGCGACTGGCTGCGGCGAAGGCCAAATGAGATTCGCGAAAACCCTCCCCCGTGGTCTGCTCCCCAATCCAGAAGTCGGCATTTGATGGCGTGCCGTAGCCAATGGCGTCGCCGAAGTCGAGGACCCGGACGCCGTCAAGCGGAGCCAGGACCGCGTCGTAGAAGGTGGCGCTGGCGGCAACGTCAGCGCACTGAATGGACAGGTGGTCGATCATGAGCCCATCCTGTCATACCGAATCCCTCGTTCGCCGAGCGATGTGCGATGATCCGCGCACCGTGACGGGTAAGGTCACGCGTACAAAATAGTGACTCGGGTCGTGCCCGAGAGGAGGTGGCTCATGTCGATTCAGGGAAAGTACGAACCGAGTCCGGCCGAGTGGGTTCGCGATCAGGTTGCGGCGTACGAGAGTTCGGGTGGAACCCAGGCCAACACCCTTCGCGACACTGGTCTGCCGATAATTATCGTGACGACCGTCGGTAACAAGAGCGGCAACGTTCGAAAGACCCCACTCATGCGTGTCGAGCACGACGGGCAGTATGCGCTCGTCGCCTCACAGGGTGGGGCGCCAACGCATCCCGTCTGGTACTACAACCTCGTCGCCGACCCCGAGTCCGTCGAAGTACAGGACGGACCTGCCCCGTTCTCGGTCGCAGTGCACGAAGCGACGGATGAGGAGCGCGCTCTTTGGTGGGAGCGGGCGGTCACCGCCTTTCCGCCCTACGCCGAGTATCAAAAGAAGACCAATCGGACCATTCCCGTCTTCATCGCAACACGAAAGCCCTAGAGGGCTCCTCGACTACGTTGTCACCTTCTCGGGCTGGGCCGGCGGCTCGGCCGGAAAGGACGTCTGATTGGCCGGCATCGGTCGACTGATGTAGTAGCCCTGGGCGCGGTCACAGCCGAGGTCGCTCAGCAGATCCAACGTGTCGACGTCCTCGATGCCCTCTGCTACCACTCGCAGCGCCATGTCGTGACCGAGCTGAATCGTCGCGCGCACGAGTTCAAGGTCGCGCTCCTTGCCGTCGTTGGCGAGACCGGTGATGAAGGCCCGATCGAGTTTGAGCTCACCGACGGCCAAACTGCTCAGGTACGCCAGGGACGTGAAACCGGCTCCGAAGTCATCGATTGACACCATGATGCCCAGATCGCGCATCCGTTCAATCACCGCTTTCGATGCGGCGAAGTCGTTGATGATGCTCGACTCGGTGATCTCGATGATGAGCGCGGTGCCGGGCAAATTGTGCTCCGTGAGCAGTTCAACGATCCGGTCCGTGAATCCCTCCTGCAGGAGATTCGTTGCGGTGATGTTCACCGATACCGCCAACGTGCGACCAAGGGTGTGCCAGAGTGCGCACTGAGCAATCGCCTCACCGAGTACCCAATCGGTCAACTCCCGCATGAGTCCGGCATCTTCGGCCAGGGGAATGAATTTGAGCGGCGGCACGAGTCCCAACGACGGATGCGGCCACCGGATTAACGCCTCGACGGCGAGGATCTCGCCGGTGCGAAGGTCCAACTGGGGCTGGTAGTGAAGCACGAAGTCGCCGCTCTCGACGGCGTTACGCAGTTCATCAACGAGATTGAGTTGGCTCTCACCGCCGTCGAGTCCCTGGTCGTAGAAGACGAAGGGAATCTGTCCGAGCTTGGCGCGGTACATGGCGGTGTCGGCGCACCAGGTGAGACCAATCGCCTCCGTGGCGTCCGACGGAGCCAACGCAATGCCGATGCTCGCCCCAACACTCGCTTTCATTTTCTGCAACAAGAACGGCTCGCAGATCGCGCGCAAAAGGTTCTCGGCGACCGCTTCGGCGGCGTGGCCGTCAGCGTCAATCAACACGACGGCCAATTCGTCACCACCGAGGCGAAAGACCGATCCCGACGCGGGCACGGCAGCGGTGAGTCGGGGACCCAGTTGGCGGAGGAGTTCGTCACCGGCCGGGTGGCCAAACGAGTCATTGATCTCCTTGAATCGATTGAGGTCAATGAAGAGGAAGGCCAGATGGCGCGAGACGGTCCAGGGATTGGCGTATTCGGCGAAGAACGTTTCCAGGACGTGGAAGAGCTGTCGACGGTTCCCGAGTCCGGTCAATTCGTCGGTCTGGGCTTGACGGTGGCGTTCCTCCGTGAGAATCCGAAGCGCTCTCGCCGACAGGGTGAGTCGAAGTCCAACCATGAGCAACGTCGCGGTCGCCAGCCAAAGTGCCACCCAGGTGACGGTGCGCACGTAGCCGATGAGAAGAATGGCGAGGCCACCAATGGCGGCGAGGCTCGGAAGGGTGACACCGGCGATGCGCTGTGACCGCAACGGATCAACTGTTGGAGGTTTCACCCACACCGACATCGCCATGAGCAGAATCGAGACGGGCCACGCGAAGGCGTTAAGGTCAGTGCCAAAACGCGACGCGAAAATCGTCGAGGACTGAAACAGGTTCGCGGTGTCGCCGACCACGTTGATCGTGATGCCCAACGCCAGTAAGAACCAGGGCATCGTCCAGCGACCCGACAGCATCACCGTGCCGCCAATCACGAGGGAGAGCAACAGAAGGTCCCCAATGGGATAGGCCAAATTGGTGGTGGCGGCGGCGACACTTCCGCCCGAGGCGTGCACGATGTCGTGGAACGCGAATGCCGCACAGATGGCGGCCGCCCCGAGTCCGGCCACGACGCCGTCGAGCCAGTTCGGGCGTGAGAGTCGGCCCAACGCACTGCGCAGTAATTGCACGGTGGCGACGTAGGCCAGGGGATAGAAACCAAGGTAGAACACGTCGGCCAAGGACGGAACCGCGGGCGTCGCGCCGCCGAGTGATTCGATCGTAAGAAAAGTATCGCCGAGGGACCAGGACAAGAGCGCGAGACCCAACGCTAAAGGTGCAACGCGGCCGGGATGCTTGTCAAGTCCACGAATGATGCAGAGGATTGACACTACGGCTTCAAAGATCGCCACTGCCCAACCGTCAAGCCAGGTCCAACTTTGGTCGGGGGTGCGCACAATGAGTGAAATGAGATAGGCGATTGCGACCACGCCAAGGAGACCGAACGCCCTCCAAACTCGCGGCGCCAAATCCTGAATTCGCGATGAGAACTCCGACGGTTCAATCGTCGCCGTGCCCACTGCGAGGGCTCCGCTCGATGTCGGCGCAGAGTCGCGTGTCATCGATCGAAAATGACCCGCCCGTACGTCGTCGCTGGTCTCACTGGCCATTCGCCGACCTCCTGGGGACTCTCGTTCGGAAGAATCATGTCAAAGAAAACGAACACGGCCGAGTTCGCGCTCGGTCTATACACACTCCACGGTAATTCAGAGACCTCGCAAAATTGGCCATGGCCGCTGCACATCGCCAGCGCCAAATGTCGTCACCCCACGGACTTTTGAAGGTGCGGCGTGGATCATCTGAATATTTTCTTATGTGCGACGGGTGTGTCGCGAACCAAAAACGTCGTGGTCAATCCCGTCTGGTTTGGCGAAAGGCAAAGCGTGGAATGATTTACGCCGAATCGGCAAGACTTAGGCTCGTTGGTCGAACGAGTGGCGTTACGGCGCTCGTGGACGTATCTTGAAGAATCGCACCGCCGAGGCGTTGGGTCACATCGAACGTGAATCCCACTTTATCCTCATCGGCGTCATCGAGGTCTGCGGGCGGTTCGTGAAGAACCGAAACGGTGGCCGACGGTGTCGCCACGTTGCCCCAGAGGTCGGCAACTACGAATCTCATAGTCCCACGCTACCTTCGTCCTAGGCGCGATCAGGTGATTGAGGCCAACCACTTGTAGAACAGTGCACATTGGTGGTTAGCGAACGACCGAGGTCTTCCAAACGAGCATCGCCAACTCTTCGACTGATTTCAGTCACCGGCGATCACCCGGCGCCGTCCGGCTCCCACAGTTCGATTCGGTTCCCTTGGGGGTCAACCGTCCACGAGAATCGACCATTCTCTTCCTCGACTATTGGCTCAGCAACCGTGCCCACGTCGCGCAGGCGCTCGATGACCCCGTCGAGGTTGTCGACACGAACGTTCACCATGAATGCTTGGCGTGCCGGATCTCCGATGTAAGGATCATGGCAGCCGAACATCGCGAACACCGTGATCGATGCCGCTTCATCGACGGGGATAATCGCACGCGGGGACCCTTCGACCGAGCGCCGTCGAGTACCACTGGACGATCGCCGTCGTGTCACGCACGAAGGAAAACGCCGCCTATCCCGGTGGCTCGTGCCATGGCCGGATTCTACGTACCGTGAAGAGATTGTCAAGAGGTCGAGGTCCGCAAGAGCACCGTCGGCGAAGTTGCGCTCGGGTGGCGCGACACGATCAACGTCCGCTGACATTGCGCCACACGTACGAGCGCGAGGCGACTGAGAAGGTGAGTCCGACGGATAATGTTCCGAAATGGACTACGTCAATCTTGGAACCACGGGACTCAAAGTTTCACGAATCTGTCTCGGCTGTATGAGCTACGGCGAACCCGAGAGAGGAGGCCAACCCTGGTCACTCGATTCCGACTTGGCGCAACCATTCTTTCGACAAGCGCTCGATGCCGGCATCAACTTCTTCGATACTGCCAACGTGTACTCCGCCGGCTCGAGCGAGGAAATCACGGGAAAGGCGTTGCTCTCCATGGCGCCGCGAGAAGATCTCGTCATCGCCACCAAAGTCCATGGACGAATGGGTCCCGGACCGAACGGTCAGGGCTTATCTCGTAAGGCCATTTTGAGTGAAATCGATAACAGTCTGCGACGACTAGGCACCGACTACGTCGACCTCTATCAAATTCATCGCTGGGACTATCACACGCCCATCGAGGAAACGCTCGAAGCGCTGCACGATGTGGTTAAGTCCGGGAAGGCTCGCTACATCGGCGCTTCATCAATGCACGCGTGGCAATTCGCGCAAGCTCTCTACACAGCTGATCTGAACGGTTGGACCCGATTCGTGAGCATGCAAAACTATTACAACCTCGTGTACCGCGAAGAAGAACGTGACATGTTGCCGTTGTGCCTCGATCAAGGTGTCAGCTCAATTCCGTGGAGTCCGCTGGCGAGAGGTCGGCTCACCCGTTCGTGGGCCGAGCAAACCGCTCGCTCGGAGCGTGACGAGTTTGGACGGGCCCTCTCCGTGAGCGACGACGAGGCAATCGTTGACGTGGTGCTCGCACTCGCTCACAAACGTGGCATCTCTCCCGCCCAGGTCGCCCTCGCGTGGCTCCTGACCAAGTCGGTCGTTGCGAGTCCCATAGTCGGCGCCACGAAGACGCACCATCTGGACGACGCCGTCGCCGCCCTCGAAATCCATCTCGAATTGGACGAAATCGAACTCTTGGAGAAGGACTATCGCCCCCACACCGTGGTGGGCTTCGCGTAATTACCCCTACGAAGATCTGGAGACGCCGTGACACCCACCGATAACGAGGCATCCGCGAACATCTCGAAACGAATCAAGGAGTTGGGAGGGTGGCGCGGCGAAACGCTTGCCCGCCTCCGACAACTCATTCACGACGCGGACCCTCACGTTCTCGAAGAGTGGAAGTGGGTAAAGCCAACGAATCCGGGGGTGCCCGTGTGGTCACACGACGGCGGAATCTGCACCGGCGAGGCGTACAAGGAAGTGGTGAAGTTGACCTTCTTTCGAGGGGCAGCCGTGGACGACCCGAAGAAGCTCTTCAATTCAAGCCTCGAAGGCAACGTCCGCCGAGCGATCGACTTCCGAGAGGGCGAGAAGATCAATGAGGCCGCGTTCAAGCAACTCATCCGTGCGGCCGTAGCGACCAATGGCGACGTGGTTGCGGAACGGGCGGCCAAGAAGAGGAGATAGCTTTCGTCTTCATTGAAACGGCGCGACGGTCCATGCGAATGCTCTTCGAACGATGGCACGAAGTACTATTCGACGAATGGCGAGCAACAGCGACTACGAGAGATCGGAGCTCTTGGACTGTCTTCAGTACCAGCGTTCGTCCGTCCTCTCCATTGTGGGCGGACTGTCGGAGGAAGCGTGGCACACGTCAGTCGTGCCCTCTGGATGGACGCCAGCCGGGTTCGTCGAGCACCTCGGTGGCGCTGAGTACCACTGGTTTCGACAAATCGTGGCCGGTCTTCCCGATGACGAGTTGCCCGAGGGCGAAGAGCCCGCACCGTTTGATCGCTTCGCGGCGTTCACCAGCGACGCACCGTCATCGGAGATCCTTTCCTTCTATATCGGTCAGTGCAAATTCTCGGACGAAATACTTGCGGACGTGTCGATGTCGGCAAAACCGATTGGACGTCACACGCCCAACGAGGAGGTTCCGAGTGTACGCTGGGTCGTTCTCCACATGATCGAAGAGACCGCGGCACACTCGGGCCACCTCGAAATCGCCCGAGAGTTGCTCGACGGCGGGACCCGGCTCGGTCATCGTTGAGTCGTCGCAGCGTTTCACGACTTCATTCGCCGGAAGCTTCGCCACCGAGAGAACTGGCACGTTCACGTTCAACAACGCATTGACGCAACATCTGCGACAGACCTAGTCGATGATGTTGTCCTCGCGGCGCCACGTGCCGGAGCGTCCGCCCGACTTTTCCCAGATGGCGACGTCCTCGATCGTCATCGTTCGGTCACTCGATTTGCACATGTCGTAGATCGTGAGGGCGGCAACCGTCACCGCCATCAGGGCTTCCATTTCGACACCCGTGCGGTCAACGGTATCGACACTGGCCTCAACGTCGATATGGGTATCGGCAATCGTGAAATTCACGTGGACGTTGCCGACCAACACCGGGTGCGACATTGGCAGCATCATCGACGCGTGTTTTGCTGCCTGAATGCCCGCGACCCGTGCCGTTGCCAGCACGTCACCCTTATTCATTGCGTTCGCGGCGACGCTCGCCGTCGTCGTGGCGTCCATATTGATCCGGCACTTCGCCAGCGCGCGTCGGGCCGACACTTCGGAGGGACCTATATCTCGTGGGAAAGCTCCTCCACCAGATGGTCGACGTAGTTGGTGGAAGTCGTCCACGGCGCAATGATACCGATGTCTCGGACGGGCCAATTGCGAAGACGATTAAACTCCCTAGGTCCACTGGCACTACGGGAGTAACTGAATGCCGACCTACGAATACGAATGCCACAGCTGCCATCGACGGGTCGAGGCCGTGCAGAAGTTCACCGATCCGGCACTCTCCGTATGCGAGTACTGCGGCGGAGAGCTTCGAAAGGTCTTTTCCGCACCGGGCATCGCCTTTAAGGGCAGCGGGTTCTATAAAAACGACAGCCGAAGCTCGGCTAAATCAGGCGCCGCCACGTCGTCAACGCCCAAAACTGAGAGCGTCGGTGAGTCGAGCGCCGCACCCGCATCGACTCCCACACCCGCATCGACACCTACACCCGCATCCACGAAAACCGAATCGCCCGCTTCGTCGTCGACGACAGCGACCACGTCGTCGGACTAACTCCCGGAAACGGCGATATTCTCAATCGCCACGGTTTGACCGGCCGCACTTCCGGGAAGCCACTCAATGTCGTTGCCGACGTGAATCACGTCGAGCAACATTCGCTGCAAGGTCGACGCGACAGTAATCTCGCGAATCGGTTCGGCCAACTCTCCGTCGCGAATCATGAGGCCCGTCACACCGACCGAGAAGTCGCCCGACACCGGGTTAACTCCCGAATGCACTCCAATGAGCGATTCGACGAAGACCCCATTGCCAACGCGTCGAAAGATCTCCGCCTGATCGATCTCCCCGGGCGACAACTGCAGGGCGCGACAACCGGCCGAAGGCGAACCGGCAATGCCACCGCGTACCGCGCTGCCCGTCGACGCCGTTCCTGCTCGACGGGCCGACACCGTGTCGTAGACGAAACCCTTCAGTTCGCCGCGGTCAATCATGACGTTTCGGCGACAGGCCAACCCCTCGCCGTCGTACGAACTCGCGGAGAAGTGGCGTGCGTCGGTGGGATCGTCGAAAAGGGTGAAGGAGGGAGCGGCGACCACTTCGCCAATCCGGTTTGCGAAGAACGACCGTCCGCGCACAACGGCTTCGCCACTGAGGGCGCCGCCAATGATGGCGAAGAGCGTTGCGGCGGTGCGGGCATCAAAGACCGCCGTACACTTGAACGACGCCGGCTTGACCGCGCCCAGCATTCGCGTCGAACAACGAATCGCATCGGCGGCGGCCTTCGCAATATCGAGGTCCCGCGGCGCACGTCCGGCCGACAGTCCCCAGCCCGTTTGATCATCGTTGCCGTCATTCGCGATTGCTTCAACCGACACGTAGGCGCCGGTGCGCGCGTACGACGCTCGGATGCCGGTCGTTGACACGATGGCCGCCTCGGCGACGTAGTCCGAATAGTTCGCCGAATCCACCTGACGAACGCGCGAATCACCGGAACGGACCAACCGCTCGAGTTCGATGGCCATCGCGATCTTCTCGTCGAGAGGGGTGGAGGCAACGGTGTCGTCCGTCAACGCCAGCGTGGCCGCCGCAACGCCGTCCGGTCGCGCGAAGGCCGTGAATTCGTCCTCGGTCGCGAACCTCGCGTTCTCTCGGGCCTCCTTGATAGCGTTCTCCACGGCCTGGTCGTCGAGGGAACCGGCCCACGCCGTGCCGATCTGCGCTCCACTCGGTCCGTCACGAAGGATGCGGATTCCGATACCGGTCGACGACGCCGTCGTCAGTTCCTCCACTTCGCCCTGGTACGCCTGCACCTCGGTGTCGACACCACTGGCGACGTACAGTTCGACTTCCTCGGCGCCCTTGGCGGACTCGAGGATTCGTTCGGCGATCGCAATGAGCTCGCTCACGCTGCTGCCCCACCGATCGTGATGCCCGTGAGGCGCATGGTCGCCTGACCACATCCGACGGGCACGCTCTGGCCATTCTTGCCGCACGTGCCCGGTGTCATTGAGAAGTCGCCCGCGATGGCGTCGACGCGTTGCAACACTTCGGGACCGTTGCCAATCAGGTTGCAGTCGCGAAGGGGCGCGGTGATCTGACCATTTTCGATCATGAACGCTGCCGTCATTCCGAAGACGAAGTCCCCGGTGGCGGTGTTCACCTGTCCGCCACCTAGCTGTGCCACGTAGACGCCGTAGGAAGTCTGCGCAATGATCTCGTCGGCGTCCGAGTCACCACCCATGAGATAGGTATTGGTCATGCGGACCATCGGCAAATGTTGATAACTCTGTCGTCGCCCGTTGCCCGACGACGCGCGACCCTCCTTGCGAGATCGTAAATAGTCCCACATGTAGTCGGTCAGGATCCCGTTCTCGATGAGGACGTTGCGCGCGCCGGGACGACCTTCGTCATCGACGGCGAGGTAACCCCACTCGCCATCAACGGTGCCGTCGTCGACCAAGGTCACGAGTGGGCTGGCAACTTGTTGACCCACCTTGCCGGCGTAGACCGAAGCCTGCTTCAAAATCGCGTCCGCCTCGAGACCGTGTCCGCACGCCTCGTGAAATAGGATTCCACCGGACCCACCCGCGAGGACGACCGGCAGGTCGCCGGACGGCGCCGGGCGAGCGTCAAGTTTCGTGATCGCCTGGCGCGCGGCGCCCTGCGCGGCCTCCCCGACGGCATCGGGCGTGAGCAGTTCGAATCCCCTGGTACCGGCAATCGGTCGATAACCGGTCTGCATGCCCGAGTCACCACTCGCAATGCACGTGACGTTGAACCTCGTGCGTACCTGGTGATCTGCGGCGTAGACCCCTTCGGAGTTCGCCACCACGAATCGTCGCGTTGAATCACCGAGGGCCACGGATACTTGCGTGATCGATGGTCCTTCCGAACGCGCCACGTCGTCGGCGTGACGCATCAACTCAATTTTGCGCGTCTTCTCAACGTCGCCCGGTTGGACCGTCGCTCGAGACGGGTACGTGTTCAATTCGCCGAGCGCGACCTCACGCACGCCGCCGCCTCCACCGCGCGCAACGGCCGCAGCGGCCCGGGCCGCGCCTAACAGTCCGCTCTCGGAGAGATCGGCGGTGTGGGCGAAACCGGTCGTCTCACCGACCACGACGCGAATGCCGGCCCCGCGGTCTCGCCCCGAACTGAGCTCTTCGACGCGCCGCTGATCGAGCACCGCGGACGAGGTCGTTCGATCCTCCACGAAGACTTCGGCAAACTCCCCACCGCGGCCCATGGCCTCATTGAGAACGCGTTGAAGGACGTCAGGACCAACCAGTTCGGAATTCATGATTGCGAGCGTACCCGCCAAAGACCGGCGCCCACCGTCACAATTGGGGGCACCGGTAGGCTGGACACGTGATTCTCCCCTCGATTGAAACACCCGCTGACCTGAGGACTCTCTCCTACGAGGACCTCGACACGCTGAGCGATGAGATCAGAGAGTTCATCATCGAAACGGTGACGGCAACGGGGGGCCACCTCGGATCCAACCTCGGCGTCGTCGAATTGACGCTCGCCCTTCACCGCGTCTTTGACTCGCCCAAGGACATTCTCCTCTGGGACACCGGCCACCAGGCCTACGTCCACAAACTTCTCACCGGGCGTCGCTACGGTTTCAAGAACCTTCGCCAGCGGGGCGGTCTGTCGGGTTACCCCAATCGCTCCGAGAGCCAGCACGACTGGATTGAGTCGAGCCACGCATCGACGGCGCTCTCGTACGCTCACGGCCTCTCGGTCGCGATGGAGCAGCGTCACGAACTGATCGGTCGCGGTGGAAAACGCCACGTCGTCGCGGTCGTCGGCGACGGTTCCCTGACGGGCGGCATGGCCTACGAGGCGCTCAACAACCTCGGTCACGCCAACCAGCGCGTCGTGATCGTCCTCAACGACAACGGACGTAGTTACGCGCCAACGATTTCCAAACTTTCCGAGTCGCTCACGAATTTGCGGCTTAACAGGACCTACCTCAACGTTCGCGGAAAGGTTCGCAACGTCGTGCCGAAGCTCCCGCGGGTCGGAAAGGCGGCCTACCTGGGTATCGACGGATTCACGTCAGTCGTGCGTGAGATGGTCACGCCGCACACGTTCTTCGAGAACCTCGGCGTGCGTTACATCGGTCCCATTGACGGACACGACATTGAGTCACTCGAGACGACGCTCAAGAGCGCCGCCGAGTGGGACGGGCCGATCGTCGTGCACGTCCTCACGCAGAAGGGGCGTGGTTACGAGCCAGCCGTCGACGATGACTTGAAGATGCACGACTTCAAGTTGCCACCCCGACTCAACGACGAGGACGTCGCCCCGCAGTCCTTCTCGCAAGCCTTCTCCGATTCACTGGTTGCGCTCGCGAGCGCAGACGAACGAGTGGTCGCGATCACGGCCGCCATGGCCGGTCCCACGGGCCTACTCAACTTCGAGGCCCAGTTCCCCGATCGATTCTTCGACGTCGGCATCGCGGAGCAACACGCCGTCACGGCCGCCGCCGGTATGGCGATGGGCGGCCTCAAACCGGTCGTCGCGATCTATTCGACGTTTTTCTCTCGGGCCTTCGATCAGGCCCACCTCGACGTTGGTCTGCTCGACCTGCCGGTCGTCTTCGTCTTCGACCGCGCCGGGGTCACGGGCGACGACGGTCCCAGTCACCACGGCCTCTTGGACATCGCTCTTTGCCTCGCCATCCCCAACATGACGGTCTTCGCGCCGTCGTCGGCCGAGGAGGTGTCGGGCATGCTCGCGACGGCGCTCTCCATGTCAACGCCGACGGCACTCAGGTTCCCGAAGACGTTGCCGAAGCCCTTTGACGGCAAGGTCGGTGACGGCCTCGAAGCTCGCGAAGTGGTGCGAGGCGACGGATCGCTCTGCGTGCTCGCCGTTGGCAAAATGGCGCCCGTCGCCTACCAGGCACTTTCACTCATGGGCGAGGAAGCGAAGATGGTCACGCTCTACGACGTGCGCGTCCTGCCACCCGACGCGAGGATGATCGACGATGCGTTGGATCACCAGCGAATCATCACCGTCGAGGACGGTACTCGTCACGGTGGTGCGGGCACGTTGATGGTGTCGGCCATTCGAAGCCGCGCCCAGGATCTGTCACGGACGTTCCCCACGACGAGAATCCTGGGCACCCCGAGGGCGTACCTCGAACAGCACCGCCCCGATCTCTTGTTGGCCGAACTGGGGCTCGACGCGCCCGGCCTCGCCGCCGCGTTCACTCGTCTGCTCGCCGACCAGCCGGAGTTCGCGCGCGTGCTTCCGGAGTCGCCCCGGCCCACCTTCCTCTAGGCAGTCACAGTGCGGAGCCGTTCCAGTACATTGCAGCCATGACCTGGGAAGTGGACAAGACTGACGCTCAGTGGCGCGAAGCGTTGTCGCCCGATCGATTCTCCGTCCTTCGCGAAGCGGCAACCGAAGCACCATTCACCGGAACGCTGTTACACGTTGACGCGGACGGCGTGTTCACGTGCGGCGGTTGCGGCCAACATCTCTTCACGAGTGCCCAGAAGTTTGACTCGGGATGCGGATGGCCGAGTTTCGACGCCTGCGAACCGGGCACCATCGTCAAACGGGTTGATCGGTCACTCTTTCGCCAGCGCACCGAGATTCTCTGTTCGAAATGCGGCGGCCACCTCGGGCACGTCTTCAACGATGGGCCGACGCCCACCGGTCTGCGCTACTGCGTCAACTCAGTGGCCATCGACTTCGACGAGGAGAAGGACTAGACGTCGAGGAACCGTCGGACCGCAAACGCCGATCCGATCGAACCGACAATGACGCCGACCAAGAGCACGACTCCTTCGGTGTAAAGCAACGCGGTGGTACTAAGTGCGAACTCATCGTGCAACGGATACCACGTGTGCAGCGCCGTCACCGCGGCGATCGCCACGGCCGATCCCAACAGTCCTTGAATGAAACCTTCGGTGATGTAGGGAATACGGATGAACCAGTTGGTCGCGCCTACGAGCTTCATCACTGACACCTCGCGTCGTCTCGCGAAGATCGCCATTCGGATGGTGTTCAAAATGAGGACGCCGGCTGACAACAAGAGGACCAGTGCGAGAGCGAGAAAGACAATCTGGAGGACGCGGATGACGTGATTCATCTGTCGAATCTGTTGATTCGGCGAGGTCACCGCGTAAATGCCCGGTTGATGAGCGAACGTCGACTCGACGGTGAACGCGTCGGCGGGAATCGTCGGTACACAGACGAACGACGAGGGGACGTCGGCCGGTTTCAGCACGTTAAATTCCGTGGCCTGGAGGAGCTTCCTCGCCTGCGCGTAGTCCTGCGACTGCGTCCGATAGGTGCAGTTCTTGACGATCGGCAACGCGGCGAGTTGCGTTTGGATATTGGCGATTTCGCCCGACGACGCCGTGGGCTGCATCCAGACCGTCACCCGCGTGCCCTGTTGCCACGTGACCGAGGCCTGCGCCGCGCTCTGCTTCAACAACAGTGCCGAACCAACGAGCGAGAGTGAGACGGCGACCGTCAGTACCGCAGCGATCGTCATCATCCGATTTCGCCAGAGGTTGCTGAAGGTTTCCTTGAAGGCGTAGCGCAGGTAGACGCTCATGCGATCGACACTCCTTCGTCGATGCCGTAGACACCGCGGACCTGGTCACGGATCATCTCGCCCTTGTCGAGCTCAATGACCCGTCGGCGCATCCGGTCCACGAGAGCCTTGTCGTGTGTGGCCATGACAACGGTCGTGCCGGTGCGATTGATTCGTTCCAATAACGCCATGATCGATTCGGAGTTTGCGGGGTCGAGGTTGCCCGTTGGTTCGTCGGCGAGAAGGATCAGCGGTCGGTTGACGAACGCCCGCGCGACGGCGACGCGCTGTTGCTCGCCACCGGAAAGCTCCGCCGGCAGGTTCTTACTCTTATCGCTCAGTCCCACCAGTTCCAAGATTTGTGGCACCTGGGACTCCACCGTCGAGTGGGGCCGTCCGATGACTTCGAGCGCAAAGGCAACATTCTCGAAGACCGTTTTATTCGGCAGGAGCCGGAAATCTTGAAAGACGCAGCCAATATTGCGGCGAAGATACGGCACGCGCCACTTGGGCAGTTCGCCAATGTCGCGACCGGCCTCGAGGATGCGACCCTGGTCGGGCAACTCCTCACGAAGCAGCAACCGCAGGAACGTCGTCTTGCCCGACCCCGAGGCGCCCACGAGGAAGACGAACTCCCCCTTTTCGATGTCGATCGAGATGTCCTTCAGCGCCGACGTGCCGTTCTTGTAGGTCTTCGAGACGTTCTCAAAGCGAATCACGCAAACACTCCCTCAGAGATCATGTAGCGGGGCGTGTAGCACCCCGATGTACGCAGACCATTCTAGTTTGGGGATTTTGAACTTCCGTGCCACCAAAGCCGTGAGTTAAAGGGCTCTCGAAATTCTTATGACGTGAATCGCTGACGTCGCAGTTCAGCCTCCATAAAGCCATCAAGGTCACCATCGAGCACGGCTTCAACGTTGCCGGTCTCGAACTCGGTACGGTGGTCCTTCACGAGTTGATACGGCGCCTGCACGTAACTTCGAATTTGCGAGCCCCACGCATTGTCCCCGCGATCGCCACTGAGTGCGTTCATGGCGGCCTGGCGCTCGGCCCTCGCGCGCTCGGCTAGCTTCGCCTCGAGAATCTGCATCGCTCGGGCGCGATTCTGGTGTTGCGAACGTTCGTTCTGACAACTCACGACGATGTTCGTCGGAATGTGCGTGATGCGAATTGCCGAGTCCGTTTTGTTGACGTGTTGACCACCGGCACCCGAGGAACGGTAGGTATCGATTCGTAGATCCTTCTCGTCGATCTCGACTTCGGCCGAATTGTCGTCGAGCAGTGGCGTCACGTCCAGACTGGCGAAACTTGTTTGGCGGCGGGCTTGCGAATCAAAGGGACTGATGCGCACCAGTCGGTGCACTCCGCGTTCGGCCGACAACCATCCGTACGCGAAGCGACCCTTCAGAATGAACGTCGCCGAGAGTAGCCCGGCCTCTTGTCCCTCCGTCGCTTCGTCGACTTCGACGCCGAAGCCGCGACGTTCGGCCCAGCGCGAATACATTCGCATCAACATCTCGGTCCAGTCCTGCGCGTCGGTGCCGCCGGCGCCGGCGTGGAGTTCGACAATGGCGTCGTTCTCGTCGTAGGGACCGCTGAAGAGACTCTGCGTCTCGAGCGCGGCGATCTTCGTTTCGAGCGAGGAGACCGTCGACATAAGTTCGTTGATCAACGACCAGTCGGCGTCACCCGCCGACAACGACTCGCGAGAGAACTCGGCGAGGACGAGGCTGTCGTCGAGTGCCCCGCGCAGTTCATCGAACTGCTCGAGGTCGTTGGTCAGGCGTCCGAGCTCGGTCGTGACCTCGCGGGCGTGGTCCTGGTCGCCCCAGAGGTTGGGATCGGCCACGAGATCGGTGAGGACGCGGTGACGGGCCCGGCTGGCATCAATCTTCAGGTACTCGCGGGCCGCACTCCAGCGCGCCTCGAGGTCCTCGAGAGTCTGGAGCGCCTCTCGAAGAGCGTTCTCCGCCTTAGGGTCGGCCATGGCACTGCTTGTACTTCCGGCCCGATCCGCACCAGCACGGTTCATTGCGACCAATCTTGTCGCCCTCTTTGGGCAGCGCCTTCTTCGCGGGACCGTGCGTGGGCAGCTCGGTGGCACCGGGCGCCACCGCTTCCGCGTTGGTCACCGCCTTCTCGAGACCTTCGTCGACTGTCGTCGGCTCCTCGGGGGCAATGGCCTCGACGTGGGTGATGTAGCGCACGAAGTCGGCGTCGACGTTGGCGAGCAACTTCTCGAACAACAGATAGCCCTCTCGCTGCCACGCGGTCAGGGGGTCCTGCTGGGCGACCTGGCGCAGGTGAATGCCGTCTCGAAGGTGGTCCATATCCGATAGGTGGTCGCGCCACCGCTGATCGAGAATCTGGAGCATGACGTCGCGCTCGATGTCCTTAGCTGTGTCGAGTCCGCCGGGGAACTCCTCGCACTTCTTCTCGTACTGCGTGAGCGCCTCGTCAACGACGACGGCCACGACGTCGTCGCGGTCTTCGTACTCGACGAGGTCGTTCGCACTGAGTTTCGTCGGGTAGTAGTTGACGAGTTCGGTACTGAGGGCCCCGAGGTCCCACGACTCGGAGAACTCGCCCTCGAGTTGCGTGTCGACGACCTGGGTCAGGATCTCTTCGATCATGGCAATCGTCGCGTCGTGCATGTCCTCGCCGTCGATCACTTGCTGGCGACGCCCGTAGATGACCTTGCGCTGTTCGTTCATGACCTCGTCGTACTTGAGGACGTCTTTGCGAATCTCGGCGTTCTTGCCCTCGACGGTGTTCTGCGCCCGTTCGATCGCTTTACTGACCATCTTCGCTTCGATCGGCAGATCGTCCGGCATCGTGCGGTCCATGACCCACGACACGGCACCGGTCGCGAACAGTCGCAACAGTTCATCTTCCAGGGAGAGATAGAAGCGACTTTCACCGGGATCGCCTTGGCGACCGGAGCGACCGCGCAACTGATTATCGATGCGACGCGAATCGTGGCGCTCCGTACCGAGTACGTACAGTCCCCCGAGCTCTCGAACTTCGTCGCCCTCCGCCGTGCAAATAGCGCGGAAGTTAGCCAGCGCAGTCTGGTAGGCAGCGTCGAACTCTTCGCTGTCGGGCTGGTACCCGCGACCGAGGGCCTCGCGCGTGGCCAGGCCCTCAAAGTTACCGCCGAGCACCACGTCAACTCCTCGACCGGCCATGTTGGTGGCCACGGTCACGGCGTGTTTGCGACCGGCCTGCGCGACAATCTCAGCCTCGCGGAAGTGCTGTTTCGCATTCAGCACCTCGTGCGAGATGCCGGCCTTGGAAAGTTCGCGCGAGAGCAACTCCGACTTCTCGACCGAGGCGGTACCGAGCAGGACCGGTTGGCCCTGGTCGCTGCGTTCGCGCACGTCGTCCACGATCGCGCGGAACTTCGCTGACTCGGTCTTGAAGATGAGGTCGGCCTGGTCCATGCGAATGAGCGGTTGATTGGAGGGAATAGGAACGACCGACAGCTTGTAGGTGTTGCCGAACTCGGCCGCTTCGGTCTCGGCCGTACCGGTCATGCCAGCCAACTTGGCGTAGAGGCGGAAGTAGTTCTGCAACGTCACGGTCGCCCAGGTGTGATTCTCCTCCTGGATCCTCACCCGTTCCTTGGCTTCGACGGCCTGGTGCAGTCCGTCCGACCAACGCCGTCCGTCGAGGGTTCGACCGGTGAACTCGTCGATGATCTTCACGTCACCGGCGTCAACGAGGTACTCCTTGTCGCGGTGATAGAGCTCCTTGGCCTCGAGGGCCTTGCCGAGTTGGTGTACGTAGTTTGTGGCGACGACGTCGTAGAGGTTCGTGACGCCCAATTGACGCTCGACCTTCTCGATACCGGCCTCGGTGGGCATGACCGTGCGCTTCTCCTCGTCGACCTCGTAGTCGACGTCGCGGGTGAGGGCCCTCGCAATCGAGGCGAACTGGTAGTAGAGCTTCGTGACGTCCGACGCCGGACCCGAGATGATGAGTGGCGTGCGGGCCTCGTCGATGAGAATCGAGTCGACTTCGTCAACAATGGCGTAGTGGTGGCCGCGCTGGACCAGGTGCTCGGCCTGACGGGCCATGTTGTCGCGCAGGTAGTCGAAGCCAAATTCGGTGTTCGTGCCGTAGGTGATGTCGCAGGCGTAGGCTTCGCGCTTCTCCTCGAACTCCGACAGGTCGGGCCCGACACGTCCAACGGTCAGCCCGAGAAATCGGTGCAGTTGACCCATCCAGTTGGCGTCGCGTGTCGCCAGGTAGTCGTTCACCGTAACGACGTGCACGCCCTTCCCGGCCAGGGCGTTCAGGTAGACCGGCAACGTCGACACGAGGGTCTTTCCCTCACCGGTCTTCATTTCGGCGATCCATCCGAAGTGCAGGGCCATGCCGCCCATGAGCTGGACGTCGTAGTGGCGTTGTCCGAGGACCCGGGTGGCCCCTTCGCGCACGACCGCGAACGCTTCGATCAGCAGGTCGTCGAGTTCTTCACCGTCGGCGAGGCGCGCGCGAAACTCAACGGTCTTGCTTCGCAACTCCTCATCGGAGAGGGCGGCCATCTCGTCGCCGAGTTCGTTTATGAGCGGCACGAGTTCGGCGAGTTGGCGAACTCGCTTGCCCTCTCCGGCCTTCAAAATCTTGCTAAATACACCCATGTCCTGTTGTACCCTACCGGTCGATTTGGTCACTTCGGTAGGGCTGCGAGTGCTGACCTGGTCTTTGACCCCACACCTGCCTGCAGCGGTGTCCGTGCGTAACGCCGGCAGCACGAGGCTCTCCGGACGTCAATCCGCACACTTCACCGGCTCTCCACGTGGCCGCTTTGGCCGCGTGGAGGCAGGACTTACTTCTAAACCGCGCCATGCTCAGCGTCAATAAGACGCCTTACGTGGGTCGTTTCGCCCGCGACTGGCATCGACTTGCAACCACAGAACCACTCGCAGCCCTCGTAACATTCTAGATGAAGGCGCCATCAAGTCGTGGGGCGGATGATCAGCACCACGCAGAGCCGAAGTATCAGTACCAGCGTGGCTACAGGCGCCAGTGCTCGACGCCATCCTCTGGCGGTCTGCCATTCGAAGCGCAGGGCGCTTCGGTGGTGGGCAATGAGCATCGCACGGCTCGCGCGCGCTCGCGAGACGCCCTCAATATGGGTGACCAACGCATCGGAGGTCGCCGCGACGCCGAAGCCCCGGGCGCGGTACGCCCAGCAGAGGGCCATTTCCTCGGCGAACATGAAGTACCGCTCGTCAAAACCACCCACCGTTTCAAAGACGTCGCGCCGAGTGAGGAAGAACGCCCCCGAGACCCAGTCGACCGAGCCATCGGCGCGCGGCGAGCGGTAGCGCTTCGTCGCCGGATTCGTTGGCCATACCGGCGCCAACAATGCGTGCAGACCGGCGAGCCAGACGTTGGGGAAGACGCGTTGGGATGGATAGACCGAACCGTCGGGACGAACGATCTCGGGACCGACCAGCGCAACGTCCGGATGCTCGTCGAGGAAACGGACGAGCGCGTCGACGCAACCGTCGTGGACGATGACGTCAGGATTGGACACGAGCAAGTACGGACGCTTGGTGGCCGCGGCCACCCCCCGGTTGACGCCGCGGCCGTAGCCGAGGTTCAACTTCGGGACCACGAGACGCACGTTCTGACCCGAGAGCGCCGGCAGGGTCGAACCCTCTTCTCCGTTTTCGACGACGACAATGTCAGTGACGCCATTCACGTGCAGTGAGTTGACGCAGTCGTCGAGCGCCTTGCCGGCGTGAAAGTCGACGATCACGGCCGCGACCAATTCCACGACGTCGCTCACGCCAGACCTCCCGACGGCCGCAACGCCCGATCACGCACGAGGCGCGACACCCCGTCGCGCCAGTCCGGCAACGACGACCACCGAGTACCAAACTTCTCAGTCGCCAGATCGCTGCGAATCGGCCTCGTGGCGAGGGGTGCGGGATCGAGCTCACTGGTGGCAATCGCCATGGCGAAATCGTCGCCGCGCCCGAGCGTGCGACCCACGAAGTCGGCCACGTCGAACCACGTCGTGGTTCCCGTATTGGCGACGTGCCAGAGACCGCCGGGCCGTTCGCGTACTAACGTCACCAACGCGCGCGCGAGATCGCTCGCGACCGTGACCGTGCCGGTTTGATCGTTCACGAATCGCACGCTGGCCCCCGACAGCGCTCGATCGGCGACCACGTGCACCACGTTCTTTCCGCGTACCCCCATGACCCAAGAGGTTCGCACGATGGTGTCATCACTCGAACAGAGCAGTTCGCCGGCGCGC
>DATCFS010000071.1:0-2481 GCA_036509375.1 Acidimicrobiales bacterium | reverse complement strand
TCGTCCAGTTGACCCACGGCAAGTTCGTCAACGGAGTCTCGTGACCGAGAATGAGGTCGCGCATGGTTCGGCCCGCCAGATTCGTCGCGGTCACACCATGACCGACGTAGCCACCCGCCGCACCGAGGCCGGTCGACGCGTCAAGCGTTACCGTCGCACACCAGTCCCTTGGAACGGCGAGGACGCCCGACCAGGCGTGATCGATGGCAACGTCGCACAGCATCGGGAAGAAATCAATCAAAATCGTTCGGAGTTCTCTCACCGTGACGAGAGCGGTCTCGCCATTGCTGTCGGTGCGAGAACCGTAGCGGTAGGGTACGCCGCGTCCGCCGATCGCAATGCGGCCGTCCGCGGTTCGTTGTGCGTACATGAAGGTATGGGCACTGTCGCCCAACGTTTCGAAGCCACTCCATCCAATTTCATTCCACGTCGTATCCGGTATCGGCGCGGTGACGATCATCGAGGAGTTCATGGGCAGCCATCGCCGGTGCAGTCCCGGCAACGAAGAGGTGAAGCCCTCGGTTGCGCGCACGACGACGTCAGCAGTCACGACGCCGGCGGGCGTCGTGACTTCGTGGGGCCGAATGTTCGTGACTGGCGTCGATTCATAAATCGTCACGCCGGACCGAGCGACGACGTCGGCCAAACCTCGGACGAGTTTGGCGGGGTGGAGTTTCGCGCCGTTGACGCTGTACGCCGCACCAACGGTTCCGGCCACGTTTATGCGCGCACGCGCATCGTCACCCGATAGTACGTCGTAAGGGTTGTTCCAGCGCTCGGCGGCGCCAACCGCGTCGCGGAGACGATGAAGTTGCGGAGTCGTTCGAGCCACCCGCAGCACGCCGCCCTTCACGATGTCGGCGTCGATGCCCTCATCACTCGCCACCCGGATGACTTCGTCAACTGCGTCGATCATTGTCTCCTGCAGTTTGCGCGCGCCCGCGTCACCACGTTGCCGCGCGTAGCGTTCAAGCGAGCCGGCGACGAGAGCACTTAGCCATCCGCCATTGCGACCCGACGCCCCAAAGCCGGCAAACTCACGTTCGACAAGTGCGACCGAGAGTGAAGGAGCCGCACGTTTCAAGTAGTAAGCGGTCCACAGGCCGGTTAGTCCCGCACCGACCACGCACACGTCCACCTTCGTCGATGACCGCAGCGGTGCGCGCAACGTTGGCGCGCCCAACTGCGTGTGCCAGAACGAAGCGCCTCCGTTGACGGTATTCATCGCGCGAGACATTCAGAACGTCAGACGGGCGTGGATGTGTTCGCGGTAAGTCACTGCGCGGCCTCTTCCGCCATGTTCGTGCCCAACACGCGAAGGCCGCGTCGCATCCTCGACTTGGAACCCCCGCCCATGACGACGAGTGCCACGACAAACAACGCCGTCGTCGAGACAAACAGGAAGACCGCGATCGCAAAAATATCCGTGTGGAATTGCGAGTGCAGTGACGCCAGAATGAACACGGGCAGTGGCGTCGTCTGGGCCGTGCTGACGAAGACGGACGTAACGAGATCTTCCAGACTGAACGTGAATGACAGCAGGCCCCCGGCTATAAGTGCCGGTGCGAGCAGCGGCACAGCAATGGTGCGCAACATCGTCATCGTGCGAGCGCCGAGGTCGTTGGAGGCTTCGAATATCTCCGGGTCGAGGCCGAGTGCGCGACCCCGAACGATGAGCGCAGTGAGCGCGCTGCCAAAGATCGAGTGGGCGATCACCAGTCGAACGAATCCATTGGAGAGCCCGAGCGTGACGAACCATAGAAGATCGCCACTGGCGCCCACAATCTCGGGGGTCGCCAAGATTACGACGAACAGCACGAAGAGCAGCCGGTGCGTCCAGCGGTGCCCCGTGCTCGCGAGTCCGCCGACCAGACCGACGACCATACTGAGTACGGCGGTCGTCGCGGCGACCTCTAATGAAATTCGCAGGGCAATCAAGAGGGTCGAATCTTGGGTCGCTTGTGAATAGGCGGCCGTGCTGAATCCTCCCCATAGGAACGCGAATGATCCAGCGTTGAAGGAAAAGACGACGACCATGACGAGCGGTAAGAACAAGAAGAGCACGACCACCGTCGTAATGAGGGCCAGCACCCACTTGCTCATCCCCGAACGCTTCACTTCACCCACTCTCGATTGAGTGTGCGTTGACGAATACGTGAACGGGCGAATTGCACCCCCGTCGTGAGCAGCCAGACCGCCGCGACGACGCCCACCAACAGCAGGACGAGCAGGATGGCCATGGCCGCGCCGAGCGACCAATTCTGACCCTCATTGAACTCCGACGCGACCAAACTGCCGACCATCAAGCCGCGAGCGCCGCCCATGATCGTTGGTGTGACGTAGTCGCCCAGCATGGGCACGAAGACCAATATGGTCCCCGCCACCACACCCGACATGGAAATTGGAAACGTGATGGTGCGAAATATCGTCCACGGTTTGCCACCGAGATCATCCGCCGCTTGCAACAGCTGCGGATCGATG
>DATCFS010000070.1:0-2767 GCA_036509375.1 Acidimicrobiales bacterium | reverse complement strand
CGTAGCCGAGCACGAGAGCGTCACGGGGGCCGGCGTAGGAAAGTACGCCGGCGAGCGCCAGTCCAACCATGCCCAGCGCGCCGGTTGGTCGTCGTCCATATCGGTCGGCCATCCACCGACCGACGAGTAGTCCGAAGAGTCCGGTTGCCCCCGCACCGACCACCATGACGGCCGTAACGCCACTCGAGAGATGATCGATGTTTTGGGCGTAGAGGAAAATAAAGCTGTTGGCCGGACCAGTAATGAATGAGAGCGCGAACGCGAGAAGCGACAGCTGCACGAGTCGACGGCGAAACGGTGCGGAGATGGCGCCGAGTACCGGCACGACGTTCTCGCTGGCTTCCGCGGCGACTGCGAATCGATCGGGCTCGGTCGCCCACCGACTGATAAGAGGCAAGAAAAGGAGGGGGACGACCGCCAACGCGAAGAGTCCTCGAAAGCCCAACGTCTTTGAAGCCAAACTGTGAATGATGGCAATCAGCCCGGCCCCGACGCCGTAGCCGGCGGCCACGAGGGCGAGCGCCTTGGCGCGACTGGTCGAGTCAGTCTGTTCAGCGGCGAGCACTTCAGAGAGCGCGTTCGTTGCACTCAACAGCGGACGGCCGCACGCGAAGATTGCGACGAACCACCAGTAACCGGGGCTGAATGCGGCAAGCACCGTCGCGAGGAGACCCAGGCCGACACTCGTGACCAACATTCGGTGTCGACCGAACCGGTCCGCGAGTGCGGTGAGCGGGAGACCACCGAGGGAGGCCAGTCGAATGATCGCGAGGCCCACGCCTAGCTTCGTGCCGGAGAGACCGGCCTGGTCGGCGAGGGTCGCTCCGTGCACGACGTGACCGAAGGATTTGGCGACGCTGCCGAGGGCGGTGACCACCCCGAACTGCCCGAAGCCCGAAGCGAACGAAGCGAGGACCGCGCCCAACACCACACGGTCGTTCCACTCGTGGAGTTGAACGGTGGGCCCGGTACCATCCGACGTCGGTCCGAGATCGCTCACGATCTCGGACGCAACTGTGCTCCCTTGAAGTGATCGGAGCAGTTTGACGGACGGCGAGACCAACCGAAGCGGCTGGCGATGACGCTGACGAAGGGGGCGATGGCAATGCCGGTCACGAGATACTAAGGATACGGTCCCGCACGTCGTGGCAACGTCCATTGAGGTACGCATCATCGATGGGTGCCCGAACGCGAACGTGAGGTGACCGGATTCGCGAAGCGGCGACTATAGTTGCTTGTAGTCAAGCAACTAAATACCCCGGGATGGACCGATGCCAGCCAAAACGATGGACGGAATTCACAGCGATCGGTATAAATGGATCGCGTTGACGAATACGACGTTGGGCGTTTTTATGGCGACCATCAACTCGTCGATCATCTTGATCTCACTGCCGGCGATTTTTCGTGGCGTCGGCATCAATCCACTATCCCCGGGCAACGTGGGCTATCTGCTGTGGCTGTTGCAGGGCTACCTCTTGGTGACGGCGGTGCTCGTCATCAGTCTCGGTCGACTCGGCGACATCATGGGTCGAGTCAAGATCTACAACTTCGGTTTCGCGGTCTTCTCATTGGCCTCGGTGCTGCTCGCCCTCGATCCCTACCACGGCGGATCCGGCGCGCTCTGGCTCGTGCTGTGGCGACTCGTTCAGGGGGTGGGCGGCGCCATGCTCTTCGCCAACTCCAGTGCGATCCTCGTTGACGCCTTCCCGGCCGACCAGCGCGGGCTGGCGATGGGCATCAATCAAGTGGCGGCCATCGGCGGATCGTTCATCGGTCTGATCGCGGGGGGCCTTCTCTCAATCGGAGACTGGCGCCTCGTGTTCTGGGTCTCGGTACCGTTCGGCATTCTCGGCACGGTGTGGGGCTATCACAGTCTGCGCGACAACGGAAAACGAGCGGCGGCCAAAATCGACTGGTGGGGGAACCTCACCTTCGCCGTCGGTCTGACGTCGATTCTCGTGGGCATTGTCTACGGCATCCAGCCCTACGGAACGAGTGCCATGGGGTGGACGTCGCCCAAGGTCCTGGCGGCGTTCATCGTTGGGGTCGTGTTCCTCGCCGCGTTTTTCAACATCGAACGACGCGTCGCGTCACCCATGTTCAATCTCCGACTCTTCAAGATTCGCGCCTTCTCAACGGGCAGCGCCGCCGGGTTTCTCGCGGCGATCTCGAGGGGTGGCTTGCAGTTCATGCTGATCATCTGGCTGCAGGGCATTTGGTTACCCCTCCACGGCTACGCCTACACGGCGACACCGCTGTGGGCCGGCATCTACCTGCTCCCACTTACGACGGGCTTCTTATTCGCGGGGCCGATATCGGGCTACCTCTCGGATCGACACGGTGCGAGGATACTGTCGACGACTGGTCTCGTGGTCTTCGGTGTCAGTTTCGTCGGACTTCTTGCTGTGCCGACGAACTTCAGTTATTGGGTCTTCGCCGTCATGGTCTTCTTCAACGGTTTGGGCGGTGGCATGTTCTCGGCGCCCAACTCCGCGGCCATCATGAACAGCGTGCCCTCGGACGAACGCGGCGGCGCCGCGGGCATTCAGGCGGCGTTCATGAACACCGGTTTCGTGCTCTCCATTGGCGTCTTCTTCTCACTGATGATCGTGGGACTCACCAATACGCTTCCCAAGGCAATGTTCAAGGGGCTGACCGCCAACGGCGTGAGCGTCGCCCAAGCTCACTCGATCGCGAACTTGCCAGTGGTCGGCAGTCTCTTCTCAACGTTCCTTGGCAAGAATCCGCTAAAGAGCTTCCTCGGGAC
>DATCFS010000069.1:0-3853 GCA_036509375.1 Acidimicrobiales bacterium | reverse complement strand
CATGGTCGCCAACGTGGTGAATTGGGCGATTCTGGCGTGGACGCTCCTCGCGTTTTTCCTCGCCGTCGGCATCGCCGCGCACGCACTCGACGAACTTCGCGGTCGCCCCCTCGGTACAGAGTTGCCGGGGTGGCTTCTCGCCGGCTCGGCGGCACTGGGGCTCGGCGGGGCCACGGTCATCGGCATCATCGCCGCGACCAAGATCGGGGCCGGGCTGCTCGTCTTCATCATCGTCGGGGCGTTCTTCGTCCTCGCCTACGACCTCGAGCTGTTCGGTGGCGTTGTGCACACCGATCTCGGCTTCGCCGTCTCGTGGGGCGCCTTTCCCGTCCTCACCTCGGCCTACGCGCAGACGCAGACCCTCTCGTGGGCGGCCGTCGTCCTCGCCGCTTCGGCGGCGCTGTCGTCAGCGGCGCAGCGCAATCTCTCGAACCCGGTTCGAATGGTCCGACGCCGCGTGACGTCGGTCGAGGGCGAGATCAGGTTCTCCGACGGCTCGACTCGTCCAATCGACCGCGATTTTCTGCTGGTGCCGTCGGAGCGCGCCCTCCGGGCACTCTCGCTCGCGATGATTGGCGTCGCCGTGGCCTTCGTGCTCGTTCGCCGCGTGCACTAGCGAGTACGTCAGCGAACGCTGTTGATGAACGTCTTGATGACGTTCGCCGCCTCCTCGGGCCGTTCGAGGGCCCACCAGTGCCCGACGTCGCGCAGTGTCGCTTCGCGGGCGTTGAACATGAGGGCCGCCTCGTGCGACTTCGATTCGACGGCGAACGAATCGAATTCGGGATAAAGGACGAGACCGGGTACGGCCGAGGGTCCGAAGGCGTCACCCCAGGTGGCGTAGATGTTGGGTACGGCCGAGCGATAGAGATCGAGGATGCACGAACCCATCGTGGCGTCGGCCCATCCGGCGAGGGTGAGCGCATCGTCGTGCCCGAGGTGAAATCCTTCGTACGCCTCGGCCATAGTTTCAATGGGGAGTGCGAGTACCGCTTCGAAGTAGGCCTCGCCCTCCCCGGGCGTTTGCCAGGTCTTGGCGTAGGAGTGCCACTCGGTATCGGGGTGGGCGCCGTTGGCGACGTCGGCCGTCCACGTTCGAAGCAAGTCCGGGCGCGTCGAGACAATGCGGTACGTGAGGAGAGCACCCCAGTCGTGCGCCACGATGTCAACGGGGGCGTCAAAGGTTTCGAGCTGCTCGACGAGCCACTCGGCGTAGTCGTCCTTGGTGGCGCCAAAGCCGTCGGGACGAGGACAGCCGAATCCGGGAAGCTGCAGGGCGACGGTCTCGTCGTCGAACTCCGCACGAACCTTGTCCCAAAGGGCGGACGTTTCGGGTACTCCGTGAAGGAAAACGATCATGCTCGAAGAATACTCAGGCGTTCAGCGGAACGATGACGAGAGGAACCGTCGAATGTTCGGCCAGTTGCAAACTGGTGCTCCCGAGAAGGTGGCCGGCGTGCGCGCCGTGGCCCCTCGTTCCAACGACCAGCAACGTCGCGAAGGTCGGCGACGCGGCGACACGTAACATCACCGAACAGGCGTCCCCGTCGCTTACGTGCCAGCGAACGCGCGAACGGTCGATACCGGCTTCGAGACAGAGGCGTTGCACGGTCTCTTCGAATTCAACGGATACGTCGCGTTGACCGAGATGTTCGAGCAATCCCACGGCGTGCACGAGCAACACACTGCTGTCGTTGTCGACGGCGAAGTGAAGCGCCCAGCGAAGCGCCGACTCCGAATGAGTTGAGCCGTCGAAACCAACGGCGATGGTCTGCGCAGTGCTCACGGGGACTCTCCTTCGGCGGCTTGTTGTTCGAGGGCGCTTTGGACGGCGACGTATCGGTCCGTCGCCGAGCGAGCGATTTCACTGATGCCGATGGTCGAGTTCGTGACCGCTTCGCACTGGTAGTCAACGCCGAGCAGGGGCGACAATGTCGCGGCGACGGAGTGGCGAAGTGCCTCGAGGGTGTAGCCGCCCTCGAGAAACAGTGCGAGTCGATTGGCGCCGGCGTAGGGCGCGACCATGGAGGCCAGATTCGCGAAGTCGCCGCTCGAGAGCGCCAGATCGGCCAAGGGATCGTCGCGGTGGGCGTCGAATCCGGCCGACACGAGCACCCACGTCGGTGCGAAGTCGTCAATGACCGGCGCCGCCAACTCTTCGAAGCCCCGACGAAGTACGTCGCCCGTCGTTTGCGCGGGCAGGGGAATGTTCACGGTGGCGCCGACGGCGTCTAGTCCGCCGACTTCGCGCGCGCCGCCACTGCCGGGGTAGAGGGGCCACTGATGCGACGAGACGTAGAGCACGTTCGGATCGTTCCAGAAGATTGCCTGGGTCCCGTTGCCGTGATGCACGTCCCAGTCGACGATCAAGACTCGTTCACCTTCACTCGTGAGTTTCGCCGCGGCGACGGCGATGTTGTTGAGCAGACAGAATCCCATCGCACGATCACGCAGGGCGTGATGTCCCGGGGGACGTGCGGCGATGAAGCCGACGCACTCGTCGTGTTTTCGCATCTCGTCGAGGACGGCCAATCCACCACCCGCCGCGTATTGGGCAATGCCCCACGAGTCGTAGGTCGCGTAGGTGTCTTCGTCGATATTGCCGCCGCCCTCGTAACAGAACGCGCCGAGCTCGTCCAGGTACGACGGTTCGTGCACGCGCGATAGTTCTGCCCGCGTCGCCTGGTACGGCTTGACGAAGCGAAGGTCGTCACCAAGATGGAGGTCGTCAACGCCAGCCAGGGCGGCGGTGAGTCGGTCCGGTCGTTCGGGGTGACCGGACTCTTCGTGGCCGTTGTCGGCAACGTGTCCGTTCATAATCAACATCACGGCACGACGTTCTCTGGCGGAGCGACGACGGTAACTCGACTGCTTCGTTCGGCGCGACTGGCTCGACTCGCGTCCGTTGGTTCGATGGAAAATCGAGCCGAGATCACTTCATGGTCAATCGACGACACCACTGCGAAGCCCGATGCTCGAAAGACGCCCATCATGCTTCGATTGTCGGCCTGGGTTTCTGCAGTGAACGTCGTAATTCCGAGCGACCACGCCACATCGGCGAGTCGCTCCAACAGCATGAGACCAACGCCTTGATGGTGGTACTCGTCGGCCACGATGAACGCAACCTCGGCCTCCGTCGTGCCCGTCACACGGTCGAATCGACCGACACCGATGAGTTCGCCGGCGTGCTCGACAATGAAGGCGAATCGGTTGACGTAATCGACTTCGGTGAGATGGCGAACCTCCGCGTCAGTCAGTCGAGGGTGCAACGAGAAGTACCGACGATAGATCGAGCGCGACGAAAGGCGTTCGTGAAATTGCACGAGCAATGATGCGTCGTCGGGTCGAATCGGTCGAAGTGACACGAGGATTCCCTTGTCGGTGACGACGTCGCACGCCAGCCCTGCGGGGTAGGGCGTCACGGTGCGCGTGACGTCAGTCGGGAGCTGATCATTCGACACCGCCTTCCGAGAGGCTGCGTTCGTCGTTCAGCGACGGCGCGTCCCCACTGACACGCTATTGGACGTTTCTGAATCAGCCGTTATGGCCGTTCCCATTCCCGTTCCCATTCCCGTTTCCAAACGGCGGCCCCGGTGTCGTCGTCGTCGTGGTTACGGGCGCAGTGGTCGGCGTGGCGGCGGCGCCGAGTCCGAGTGCGGTGGCGAGAGCTGTGAGGTCACTCTGCAACAAGACGCCGTTGGCCTTGCCGATGTAGCCCATGGAGACGCCAGTTGCGATGATCGACGCCGCCTGTTGGAGGTCGCTCGCCGCCTGTTGGGCATTACCGGAATTCAGATCGGTGACCGCTTGTTGCGCGGCGGCAGAGACGGTCTGACCGGCCTGGGGGCCAATG
>DATCFS010000068.1:0-2085 GCA_036509375.1 Acidimicrobiales bacterium | reverse complement strand
CCGACTCGCACACGACCATGGTCAACGGCCTTGGCGTCCTCGGCTGGGGTGTCGGCGGCATCGAAGCGGAAGCCGGCATGCTCGGTCAACCGACGTCCATGCTCATTCCCCCGGTCGTCGGGCTTCGCCTCTCGGGAGCGCCACGTGAGGGCGTCACGGCAACTGACGTCGTGCTCACGATCACCGAACTGCTTCGCAAGCACGGCGTCGTCGGCAAGTTCGTCGAGGCGTACGGACCCGGAGTCGGATCGTTGTCGCTCGAAACGCGTGCCACGATTGGCAATATGTCGCCCGAGTACGGCGCGACGTGCGCCATCTTCCCGATCGACCAGTTGACCGTCGACTACCTGGCCTTCACCGGACGTCCCAAGGGTCAGTTGGAACTCGTCGAGGCCTACGCCAAAGTGCAGGGACTCTGGCACGACCACGCGGCCACCGAGCCGGTCTACTCCGAGTACGTTGAGCTCGACCTCACGTCCGTCGAGCCGAGTCTCGCCGGACCGAAGCGTCCCCAGGACCGCGTCTCGCTCTCCGGCGCGCGCGGCGCATTCCTCAACGCGCTCGGTCGTGAACCCAAAGAGGTGCAGGGCACTGAGATGGCCGAACACCTGCGCGAAGGTGCGGTCGTCGTCGCGGCGATTACCTCGTGTACCAACACGTCCAATCCGTCGGTGCTCGTCTGCGCCGGACTGGTCGCCAAGCGAGCGGTCGAACTTGGACTCTCCGTGAAGCCCTGGGTGAAGACCTCACTCGCACCCGGGAGTCGCGTCGTCATGGACTACCTCGAACGGGCCGACCTCGTGAAGCCCCTTGACGCGTTGGGTTTCTACCTCGCGGGGTACGGCTGCACGACGTGCATTGGCAACACCGGACCGCTGCTCGCCGGCGTCTCGGAGGCCGTCAACGAGCACGATCTGTCGGTCGTCTCGGTGCTCTCGGGTAATCGCAACTTCGAGGGCCGCATCCACCCCGACGTCAAACAGAATTTCCTCGCCAGTCCCCCGCTCGTCGTCGCGTACGCCTTGGCGGGCACCATGGACATCGACCTCAGCGCAGAGCCACTGGGCATTGGCATTGACGAGAAGCCGGTGTATCTGGCCGACCTGTGGCCGAGTGATGCCGAGGTCGCCGAGGCCGTTCGTTCCTCAATCACCCCCGAGATGTTCGAGGAGCGCTACGCGAGCGCCTTCAGTGGTGACGAGCGCTGGCAGAAGGTGCCGACAACCGACGCCGTCACGTACGCCTGGGACGCGAAGTCGACGTACGTGAAACTCCCGCCGTACTTCGACGGACTGACCATGCAGCCCGGCCTCGTCACCGACTTCGCCGGTGCGCGCGTGCTCGCGAAGCTCGGCGACTCACTGACGACCGACCACATCTCGCCCGCCGGGAACATTCGGGCCACCTCGCCGGCCGGTCGCTACCTCATCGACGGCGGCGTCGCCGCGGCCGACTTCAATAGCTACGGCACGAGGCGCGGTAACCACGAGGTCATGATGCGCGGCACGTTCGCCAACATCCGCATCCGTAACCAGATGACCCCGGCGACCGAGGGCGGCGTCACCATCAAGCTTCCCGAGGGAACCGAGATGTCAATCTTCGACGCGGCCATGGCCTACCAGGCGGAAGGGACGCCGCTCATCATTCTCGGCGGCAAAGAGTACGGAACGGGATCGAGTCGCGACTGGGCGGCGAAGGGCACCAAGCTCCTCGGCGTGAAGGCCGTGCTCGTCGAGAGCTTCGAGCGAATCCATCGTTCGAACTTGGTCGGTATGGGCGTGTTGCCCTTACAGTTCACTGCCGGTGAATCGGTGGCGACCTACGAGTTGAACGGCACCGAGAGCTTCGCAATCGAGGGATTCGATCCCCTCAACCGCGGTGAGACGGTGCCCAACGTCACGCTGACCGCGACCCGTGAGAACGGTGAGGTGGTCACGTTCGCGGTACGGCTGCGCATTGATACGCCCACCGAGGCCGAATACTACCGTCACGGCGGCGTACTCAACTACGTGCTGCGCCAACTCGCGAGCAACTAACTCGTCTCGCTCGCCAGCGCGGCCACCGCTGCCGCGTCAGTGCTTTCGA
>DATCFS010000067.1:0-2906 GCA_036509375.1 Acidimicrobiales bacterium | reverse complement strand
ACCGGATCCCGCTGGCCGAGGTTGTGGTCGACTTCTTCGACGCCCTCAAAAGCCGCACCAAGGGCTACGCCAGCCTCGACTACGAGCCGAGCGGCTACATCACCTCGCAACTGGTGCGCGTCGACCTCCTGATCAACCACGAACCGGTCGACGCATTTTCGACGATCGTCCACAAATCCAACGCCGACTACTACGGACGCCGGATGGCCGAACGGTTGAAGGAACTCATTCCGCGTCAGATGTTCGACGTACCGATTCAGGCGGCCGTCGGAGGACGCATCATCAGTCGCGAGACGGTGAAGGCCCGTCGCAAGGACGTCCTCGCCAAGTGTTACGGCGGCGACATCACGAGGAAGCGCAAGCTCCTCGAGAAGCAGAAGGAGGGCAAGAAACGGATGAAGAACCTCGGACGCGTCGAAGTCCCTCAAGAGGCCTTCGTGGCCGCCCTCAAATTGGAGGATTAAGAACTCTTCCGAACCCCGTCAGTCGCGAACGTCACGGACCTAGGATTGGGCCATGAAAAGTCCGCAAGGAAGAGAATCCAAGAAGCCCAAGAAGTCGAAGGCGAAAGCGCCCGTCCAAACGGCGTTTAAGGCACCGACGCCCGAGCCCGAAACCTTCACCAAGAAGCCCTAGCTGCAACAACGGCGACCGCGTGGCCGTCAGTCGCCGGTCGTGCCGTCGATGAGTTCACGAAATATGTCGGCGTGGCCGCAGTGGCGCGCGTACTCCTCAATCATGTGCAGGTAGATCCACCGTAGGTCGACCGGGTCCCGGCGACCTCCCGGCGCCTTCACCAACTCGTCGAGTTCGTGACCGCGCACCAACTCGTCGGACCTCAGGCAGGCACTGTGGAAGTTGGCGACAACCTCCTCCAGTGTGGCGCTCGCGAGGTCATTGAAGTCGGCGTCGGGGTCGTTGTCACGTTTGTAGTGCACGACGACATCGTGGCCGATGAATCGCATCTCGAACCACACCTGTTCGACGAAGGTCATGTGGCGCAACATCCCGAGGAGCGACATCGACGACGTGGCGACCGGCTTCAGTGATAACTCCTCCACCGAGAGTCCGGCGCACTTACGCAGCAGTGTCGCGCGATAGTAAGCCAGCCAGGAAACGAGTTGCGCCCGCTCCTCGCCCGTAAGTAGTGGTTCAGGCCGTTCGAATTCCGGCATTATCTCCACGGCCCGACGTTACCGAAGGCGCCGCAGGCGCGTTGGCACTCGGTAGAATTGACTGCTAACAAGGAGGGGCATGGCCCGTCGCGTTGTTCCTAGACCAACTGCCATCGTCGTCGACCTCGACGCGCGAAAGGCCACCATCCTCGAGGCCGTCGTCGTCGAGCACATCGACACTGCCCAGCCCGTCGGATCGTCGGCCGTCGCTGCGAGCGCCGACCTCGACGTCTCCTCGGCCACCGTGCGTTCGGAGATGGTCGCGCTCGAGCGCGAGGGCTACCTGGCCCAGCCCCACACGTCGGCCGGGCGCATCCCGACCGAGAAGGGCTATCGCTATTTCGTCGATCACCTCTCGTCGGGGGTGCTCGGGAACGTGCAGCAGCAACAGGTAAGGGACTTCTTCGCGGGCGTTCGCGGTGAGGTGGAGGACGTGCTCGAACAGACGTCGACGCTGCTCAGTCAGATGACGAGTTACACCTCGGTGGTCGTTGGAGCCAGTCACGCCCACGCCTCGATTCTCTCGGTCCAACTGGTGAACCTCGACTCACGTCACCACCTCCTCGTGACCGTCTTCTCCGACGGCTCCGTGGTGAAGCACAGTCTCACGCCAAGTTTTGAGGCAACCCATAAAGAGGTGATGGAAGCGTCCAAGCAACTGAACGCCCTCCTCATCGGCACGACGCTGGAATCGCGCGTGCAAGTGCCGTCACGCCAGGACCACGAAGCGTCGCTCGTTCGAGAGTCCGTTTCGACGCTGCACGCCTCACAGCCGGTGATGGACGGCGAGCAGGTCTTCATCGGTGGATCGTCGAAGGTCGCCCAGACGTTCGACGGTGTCGAAACCGTGCGTCAAGTACTCGCCATCCTGGAACAGGAATTACTCGTCGTCTCACTCGTCCAGGACATGCTCGACCAGGGTCTCTCGGTCGCCATTGGTTCCGAGCACGGCTACGAGCCGCTACTCGCGTGTGCCCTCATCGTCGCGCCCGTCACGATTGACGGCTCACCGGCCGGTGCCGTTGGACTGCTGGGCCCAACACGCATGAAGTACAAGGAGGCCATGGCCGCCGCCGAAGTCGTCTCGGCGCAGTTGACGCGCCACTTCGCGGGGGATGAGCGCAGTGCCTAACGCCGATCTCTACGCGGTCTTGGAAGTCGATCAGAACTGCACGCCCGACGAGCTGAAGAAGTCCTATCGCCAGCTCGCTCGCCAGTACCACCCCGACACGAATCCCGGTGACCCGACGGCCGAGGCCAAGTTCAAAGAGGTCTCCCAGGCCTACGAGATCCTCGCGGACCCCGAGCGCCGGGCCAACTACGACCGCTTCGGCTCCGACGTCGGGGCCGGTCAGAATCCCTTCGGCGGCGGCTCGGTCCAGGACATCTTCGACATGTTCTTCGGTGGGATGGGTGGCCAGAGCCAACATCGCCGAGGTCCCCAACCAGGTCCCGACGCCGAGATCTCACTCGACATCACGCTCGATGACGCCGCCTTCGGTGCGACCCGTGAGGTCACCGTCACCCTGGCCGGGCGCTGCACCACGTGCGACGGTTCGGGCTGCGCGCCCGGCACGACACCCACGACGTGCCTCGAGTGCGCCGGTCTCGGTGAGGTGCGACGGGTTCGTAACTCGATCTTTGGCCAGATGGTGACCGCGATGCCGTGCGCGCGCTGTCACGGGATGGGGTCGCGGATTGACACGCCCTGCACGGACTGTCGCGGCGAAG
>DATCFS010000066.1:0-3032 GCA_036509375.1 Acidimicrobiales bacterium | reverse complement strand
CCTCTACTCCGCCGACCCGAGTGCGCCCATGGGCGATGTGCGCCAGCACAATCGAGCACTCGTGCCCGCCACTGCCGAGCAGTGGCTCGCCATGTTTGCGCGTTAGACGTGCTGGAATCCTCCGACCACGTCGTCGTCGTCGGCGCCGGATTCGGCGGATGGCGCTTCGTCGAAGCACTGCGCCGAGAGGGTTTCGATGGTGCCGTGACGCTCATCGGTGACGAAACCTACGCCCCTTACGACCGACCGCCCCTTTCCAAACAGGTGTTGGTCGGCAAGTGGGAGGTGGAGAAGGCCACGCTCGCCACGCCCGAACGTATCGAGCAAACGGGCGTCACACTGCTCTTGGGGTCGGGCGCCGTTCGACTCGACCGCGACGCCATGACCGTGCACCTCGCCGACGGATCAACGGTTGAGGGCACGCACATCGTCATTGCGACCGGTACGCGCGCCCGGCGTCTTCCCTATAGCGCCGACGAATTCATTCATACGTTGCGGAACCGCCGCGACGTACAACGACTCCGTGCGGACCTTGAGCGATTCGATCCCGGAAGCGTCGTCGCGGTGATTGGCGGGGGATTCATCGGGGCTGAGGTGGCGACCGCCCTGCGTACGAGGGGTTTTCGGCCCATCGTTCTCGAGGCACTGAGTCGCCCACTCGTCGCGTCGCTCGGTGAGGACGTCTCGTCGTGGCTCGAGCGACTCGCGGACGACGCCGGCATTGAGCTTCGAAGTGGCCAACATATCGACGACGTCGTGCGTGATGACGACAGATTCACGGTCCAATTTCATGACGGGAGCGAACTAGGGGCCGACGCCGTCGTGGTGGGCGCCGGGGCATTGCTCAACGTTGAGTGGCTCGCGACCTCGGGACTCAACATCGACAACGGCGTCATCGTCGACAGCGACCTACTCGCGACCGAGCGGGTGGCGGCGATTGGCGACATTGCGCATTTCAGTTGGAACAGCGTGATGGGCGAGGAGAGCATCCGCATCGAGCACTGGGAGGTGGCCAACTTGCACGCCGCCCGGCTCGCGCACTTCTGGGTGACGGGGGAGAGCCCCCAGGCATTGATGGTGCCCTACCTCTGGTCTGATCAGTACGGGAAGAAGTTGCAGATGCTCGGCCATCCCAAGCCCGACGACGACGTCGTGCGCGTCGAGGGTTCGCCCGAGGAGGGTAAGTGGCTCGCGTTGTACTCGCGCAGTGGCGTCGTCACGGGACTTATTGCTCTGTCCCAGCCTCGCGCGCTCATGTTGTCGAAGCACTTCCTCGAGGTGCCGACCACGCTCGATGAAGCGCTCGATCAGTCTCCCTGGGCTGGCTAGAACTCGACAGAGCTCAGTTCGGGGATTGTCTTTTCTACCCGTCGGACCGTCTCGGCCCACTGGCGACGCACGGCCAGGCGCTCGTCGTTCGTGAGCGACGGCGAATAGACGTCCTCGGGCGACCACAGTCGTTCGACGTCGTTGATCGTGAGTGCGCCGGCGCCGACGAGCGCCATGAGACCGGCCCCGCGGGTGGTCGCCTCTCGCTCCGGTGAGACGGCAATCGGAAGGCCAGTGAAGTCGGCCAAGCGCTGCACGAAGAAGCGGTTCGCGCTCATCCCGCCATCTACGCGCAGTTCGTCGAGTCGGGTGCCAATCTGATAGCCGGCGGCGTCCACGAGATCGGCACCACGTTGGGCGATGCCCTCCAAGACGGCGCGAACCATGTGGGCCCGCGAGGTGCCACGGGTGATGCCGAAGAAGCCGCCGCGTGCACCGAAGTCCCACTGGGGGGTGCCCAGTCCCGAGAGGGCCGGCACGAAGGTCACGCCGTCGCTCGACGGCACCGACGTGGCGAGACTCTCCGTCTCGGCGGCGTCGGCGATGAGGCCGAGATCGTCGCGTAACCATTCAATGCACGAACCGGCCGACAGGACAATGCCTTCAATGGCCCAGGTGAGTTCGTTGTGGTGACTGAACGCAACGACGGGGAAGCACCCGGACGCGAATCGGGTCATGGTGGACGGCCCCGCCGTTCCGCTCACCATGTCGAGCATCGCGCCCGTGCCAAAGGTGATCTTTGCCCCGCGCGTCACGCACGATTGACCGAAGAGCGAGGCCGACTGATCCCCGACGAGGGCCGTGATCGTCGGGGATCCCGCCAACGCGCTCGCTTCGCCGAACGAACCCATGGTGTCGACAATCGTCGGCATCATGGCGACGTCGAGATCCAACGACTCGAGTATGTCGTCGTCCCACGACGCAACGTCCAGCGCGACCAAGCCGGTGATCGCGGCGTTGGACCGGTCCGTGACGTGTACGGCGCGCCCGGTCAGATTCCACGCCACCCAGGTTTCGATCGTCGCGAAACGAAGTTCGCGCGCTCTTCGTCCGGAGTTGGCGACCAACCACCGGGCCTTGGTGGCCGATTGATTCGGTGCTAGGCGAAGCCCTTCGCCTTGCAGGACCAAACAGTCGATCACCGTGCGAAGGTCTTGCCAGCCGAGAGCCGGTCCGACGGGGGCTCCCGTGACGGGGTCGAAGACAATCGTGGTCGCGCGTTGATTGGTGATGCCGACCACGTCGCACCCACCGCACTCCTCCAACGTTTTCGAGGCGAGCGACATCGTGAGTCGCGCGATCTCCAGCGCGTCGAGTTCGACTTCGCCCGGCGCGGGCGTCGTGACGGTGAGCCGTTCGTGGTGCGAGTACGACACGACGCCATTCGCCTCGACCATCGCCGTGCGGATCATGGTGGTACCGATGTCGATTGCGAGCGCTCTCACCACGGCGGCCCGCCCACGCCGAGAGCCCCGGGGTTCATAATGTTGAACGGGTCGAATGCTTTCTTCAGGGTGCTGAGAACGGGGTAGCCACTCCCGAGCGCGCTCTCCACGAATCGGGCCCGGTTACGCCCAACGCCGTGATGGTGGCTCAATGCACCACCCTGCTCGAGGACGGTGCGCGTCACCGCGTCCCACGACGCTCGGTAGAGACCGAGCACGTCGTGCTCCGGCTTGCCGGCGAAGGTGAAGTACAGACAC
>DATCFS010000065.1:0-2579 GCA_036509375.1 Acidimicrobiales bacterium | reverse complement strand
CAGCGACTGGGAACTTCCTCCGCCGTCGCTCCTGCTTCGAACCAAGGAACTCAAGCAGGACCGCGGGGCCATTGAAGATCTCGGTGGCGAACTCGTTGAAGCGATTGCCGCGCACGGCGTTGACACGACCCTGGTCGGCTTCACCGTCGGTCCCACCGTCACGCGTTACGAACTTGAACTGGGACCGGGCGTGCGCGTTAACAGCGTGACCTCTCTCAATAAGGACATTGCCTACGCCATGGCCTCACCCGAAGTGCGAATTCTGGCGCCCATACCGGGACGCTCCGCCATCGGCATCGAGGTTCCCAATCGACAGCGCACCCTCGTCGCGCTCGGTGACCTCCTGGCCTCGCCCGAGGCGGCCGATCACATGCATCCCCTCGACGTACCGATTGGGCGCGACATTTCGGGCAAGACAATGTTCGCCAATCTGGGCGAATTCCCCCACGTACTGATTTCCGGTGCGACGGGGGCCGGTAAGAGTTCGCTTATCAACTCCATCGTGACGTCGCTCGTGATGCGCGCAACGCCCGACCAGTTACGACTCATGCTCGTCGACCCCAAGCGGGTCGAAATGGGACAGTACAACGACCTGCCGCACTTACTCGCTCCCGTGGTCGTCGATCCGAAAAAAGCGGCCGGCATGTTGGCGTGGGCCGTGAAGGAGATGGAGCGCCGCTACCACATTCTCGCCGAGAGCGGCGCACGCGACATCACGAGTTACCAGCAGATGATCGCGCGCGGTGAACTTGAACCGGGCCAGAGCGACCACCAGATGGTGGCCGAGGTCTTTGAACGTTCGGTCGGACTCGAATCGGATCTTGCGCCACTGCCCGGCCCCGAAGTCTTCCCCTACATCGTGATCGTCGTCGACGAGTTGAACGACCTCATGATGGTCGCCGCGCGCGACGTCGAAGAGTCGGTCGTGCGCATCGCCCAGATGGCGCGAGCCGTCGGCATCCACCTGGTGTTGGCGACCCAGCGCCCGAGTGTTGACGTCATCACCGGCGTCATCAAGGCGAACATTCCGAGCCGAATTGCCTTCGCGGTGTCCTCGTTGGCCGACAGTCGCGTCATCCTCGACCAGGCCGGTGCCGAACGGCTCATTGGCAAGGGCGACATGTTGCTCGTGACCGCGTCGTCCAACGTCGCGCGCCGTCTCCAGGCTCCGTGGGTCTCCGAGGACGAGGTGTCACGCGTCGTTGAAGCGTGGCGTCGTCAGGGCGGGCGTCGCGAGAACGTGATCGCCCTCGACGTACCGTCCGGTCGTGGCGGATCATCGGGCGGAGGAGGCAGTGACGACGATGACGAAATACTGGCTCAGGCTCGCGAACTCATCATCCGTACCCAGTCCGGTTCGACGTCGATGCTCCAGCGCAAACTTCGCGTCGGCTTCGCCCGCGCCGGTCGGTTGATGGACCAGTTGGAGCAGGAGGGCATTGTTGCTCCCGGCGACGGGTCCAAGGCCCGCAAGGTGTTGGTTACGCCCGAAGAGTACGACGAACAGACTTCGCTGTAGTCCGTGACGAAGCGCGCCCGTCGTCCCACCCGTCGCCGTCGCGGTCTCCTCACTCGTTTCTTCTCCATGGTGCTCGGACTGATCGTCGCGGGCGCCGTCATCGTCGGCATGCAGTTGCCATTTCTCCACAAACCGGCGACGGTCGTCATCGCTGCGCCCACCTCGGCGGTCCGGCCGGTCTCACCCGCCGTTGCGTGGCCGACCATTGGCAGTGCCGCCATTGATATACCGGCACTCGGCGTGCTCGAGAGTCACCGTAACGCCGTCGTACCCATTGCCAGCCTCGCCAAATTGATGACGGCCTACGTCACGTTGAAGAAGTTCCCACTCGGTATTGGCGAAACCGGCCCGTGCGTCACGGTGAGCGCGGCTGACGTCACCACGTGGCTGGCCGAGAAGGCGAACGACGAATCGAGCGTCATTGTCCAAGTCGGCGAACAGCTCTGCGAGTCGGTCTTGTTGAACGGGATGCTCGTCCACTCGGCCGGCAACTACGCCGACCTGCTGGCGACCATGGTCTCGGGTTCCACCGGAAAATTCGTCGCGTTGATGAACGAGACCGCTGCGTCGTTGGGACTCTCTTCAACGCACTACGGCGATGACGCCGGTATTTCGGCCAATTCGGTGTCGACGGCACTCGATCAAGCGAAGCTCGCCGTCCTCTTGATGAGGTCCCCACTCGTGCGCTCCATCGTCCAACAGTCGAGCGTGGACCTCCCGGTTGCGGGCATCGTCAACTCCTTTACGCCCTACGTCGGGACCGACAACGTCGTCGGCGTGAAATCCGGGCGCACGGATTTGGCGGGCGGTTGTGACGTGATGGCCCTCGACTTCCGTCAAGGGGGCCGCACACGTATTGCCTACGTCGTCGTACTCGGACAACGAGGTGGTGACCTGCTGACGCCGGCCGGTGACGCCGCGTACGCGCTGGCCACGACCGCAGTGGCGAACCGTTTTACGCAGACCTTCCAGAAGAATGGCGTCGTCGGTCACATTGGTTGGGGACACGAACTCGTTCCCTTCGCATTCAAGTACGCGACGACCGTCTATCACTGGGGTC
>DATCFS010000064.1:0-4494 GCA_036509375.1 Acidimicrobiales bacterium | reverse complement strand
GGTCGTGCTGGCGTCGCACGGATACCCCGAATCCCCACGCCGCGGCGACGTCATCGAAGGTCTCGGCGAGGACGGGCAACTGGCCCAGAACGTCCTCGGCGTGACCATCTTTCACGCCGGCACGGCAGTGGACGGCGCCGGCCGTTTCGTGACGAATGGGGGTCGCGTGGTCGCGGTGACGGCCGTGGGCGACACCGTTGAACAGGCCCGACGTCGCGCCTACGACGGTGCGACACTCATAACCTTTGAAGGCAGGGTGATGCGTCACGACATCGCCCTCGCCGCGCTCTAGAGGAGACCGATGATTCCGAGGTATTCACCCAAGGACGTTGCTGAACTCTTTAGTGACGAACACCGCTTCGACACGATGCTCGAAGTCGAACTGCTCGCCGCCGAAGGTCTGGCGGAGCACGGCGTGATACCGCACAGTGACGTCGCAGTCCTGCGCCAACGACGGCCCGTGATCGACGCAGCGTTCGTCGCGGACGTGGACGAGCGTGAACAGATCACCAATCACGACACGGCAGCATTCGTCGACGTCGTGCAGTCGCGAATTGGCATGCCCGAGGGCGCCTGGATTCACTACGGGCTGACGTCGTCCGACGTGGTGGATACAGCGCTGTGCTACACGCTCACTCAGGCAATGGACATCGTGATCACCGAAGCCACTTCGTTTCGTGACGCCCTGACGCGGCGTGCGGTGGCGTCAATCGACATTCCGATCACCGGACGCACGCACGGCGTCCACGCCGAGCCGACGACGTACGGCGCGAAGTTCGCCCTTTTCGCGCTGCAGGTCCAACGTGACATCGAGCGCGCGCAACGTGCGCGCAAGGTCATTGCCGTGGGGAAACTCTCCGGAGCCGTGGGCACTTACTCCAACATCGACCCGGCGGTCGAGGAGTACGTCTGCAACCGACTGGGACTGGTCGCGGTGCCCGCCACCCAAGTGATCGCGCGCGACCGCCACGCCGAACTGCTCTACGCCTGCACGTCGCTCGGCACCGCTATGGAACAGTTCGCCCTCGAAGTGCGCCACCTCGCCCGCAGCGAAGTTGGCGAAGCCGAAGAGCCGTTCGCGATCGGTCAGAAGGGCTCGTCGGCGATGCCGCACAAACGCAATCCCGTGCTATCCGAACGTCTCTGCGGACTTGCTCGAGTACTGCGCGGCTATTTGCAATCGGGGCTCGAGGACGTCGCGCTCTGGCACGAACGCGACATCTCGCACTCCAGTGTCGAACGCGTGATCTTGCCCGACGCGTTGCAACTCACCGTCTACATGCTGCGTAAGGCCACCGGGTTGGCCGACGGTCTCGTCCTTCACCCCGAGCGCGCGCTCGAGAACTTGACGGTCGGATCGCTCGGCCTCGTGTTTTCCCAGTCGGTGCTGCTCGCCCTCGTTGAATCGGGCATGGCCCGTGACGACGCCTATCGCATGGTGCAAACCGCGGCCCGTCGAGCGGTCGAGGAGCGTCGCAACTTTCGTGAGATCGTCGAGAGCGATGACGAGGTGACGCTGAGCAACGACGCCCTGGCGAAGGCCTTTGACACCGACCGTCTCTTGGTCCACCGCCGACGTTTCATTGACGCGTTGACGTGGCGCTCGTGAGCGACCTCGGCCTCAATCACCTCTATTCGGGGAAGGTGCGCGACCTGTACGAGGTCGACGAAGGTCACCTCCTGTTGGTGGCGTCGGACCGGATGAGCGCATTTGACGTTGTAATGGAAGAGCCGATTCCCCAGAAGGGCCGAGTGCTGACGGCCTTCACCGATCACTGGGTGACGACATTCACCGACGCCCCGACCTCGCTCGTGAGTTGCGATCCGAAGGTTATTGACGAAGCGGTGCCCGGATTCCTCAGTCAGACGGTCTGGCACGGGCGAACGATGCTCGTTCGAAGGGCCGAGATGCTGTTGCTCGAATGCATTGTGCGAGGGCGGCTCGCCGGGCAGGCGTACGACGAGTACGCGGCGAGGGGAACCGTCCACGAGATGGTTGTCGCGCCCGGCATGAAATTAACCGATCCCTTCCCCGAGCCAATGTTTACGCCGTCCACGAAAGCGGCGTCCGGCCATGACGTCAACATCAGTATTGAACGAGCGGCCCTGTTAGTGGGCCACGACCGCGTCCAGAGGGCCAGTGAACTGTGCGTTGAACTCTTTACCCGCGCGGCCACGGCCATGGCCGCCGTCGGACTCGTGCTCGCCGACACGAAATTCGAACTCGGGTTCGTGGACGGCGAACTCGTACTTTGCGACGAGGTGCTGACGCCGGACTCATCGCGGATCTGGCCGGCCGATGAAGTGCGCTCCGGTGAGACGCCGCCGGCGTTCGATAAGCAACCCTTCCGCGATTGGCTCTCGGCGCAGTCGTGGGACAAGACGCCGCCGCCGCCGCCGGTTCCCGCCGACGTCATTGCGACGACGTCGGGCCGCTACATCGACGCGTACCAGCGGGTGACCGGACGTTCGATCAACGACTGGTACGGTGCTTCGTCATGAACTACTTCGTGATCGTCGACGTGACGTTGCGCAAAGGTATCGCCGACCCCGAAGGCTCGACTATCGAGCGCGCCCTTCCGGCACTCGGGTTCACGGGGGTCACTAACGTCCACGCCGGCAAGGCCTTTCGATTCGACGTGGAGGCCGAGAACGAGGAGGCCGCGCTCGAAAAGGCGACGTCGCTCGCGGAGCGTCTGCTCTCCAATCCGGTCATCGAGGACGCGTCGGCCCGGATTGGTGAAAGGTAGACAATGTCGCGAATCGGTGTCGTTGTCTTCCCCGGCTCGAACTGCGAATATGACGCCGCCGCCGCAGTCAATCAGCTCGGTGATCAGGCTGAATTCGTGTGGCACACTCGTACCGACCTCGACGGACTCGACGGCGTGATACTTCCGGGGGGCTTCGCTCACGGCGACTACCTGCGACCCGGCGCGCTGGCGAGGTTCTCACCGGTGATGGAGGCGGTGGAGCGCTTCGCTCGTGGTGGGGGTTCCGTGCTCGGAATCTGCAACGGCTTCCAGGTTCTCGTCGAGGCCGGCATGCTGCCCGGGGCGTTACAAAAGAATCGCGGATTGACCTTCCTCTGTCAACCGACGACGCTCGTCGTTTCTTCCACGTCGTCCATCCTCACGCGCGGTGCCGCCATTGGCCAGGAACTCATCGTTCCGATCAATCATTTCTCGGGCTCCTACACCTGCAGCGACGAAACCTACGAGGAACTCGAGCGAAACGGCCAGATCGTGCTGCGCTACAAAGAGAACCCCAACGGCTCGCGCGACGACATTGCGGCCGTCGCCAACGAAGCGGGCAACGTGGTCGGACTCATGCCTCATCCAGAGCGCGCGATGTCGACGCTGCTCGGCAGTGCGGACGGTCGAGTGTTGATGGAGAGCTTCCTCGGCGTCTCGAGCGCACCCTTCGTTCTCTCGCATTGAGACGCAGGCTGTGACCCGTAGTGTGGTGGCGTGAGTAGCGCCCCCCAGCCCCTCCACCGTGCCCTTGGTCTCACCGACTCCGAGCTCGACACCATTCGCGACGTGCTGAAACGAGAGCCCAACTCCTTGGAATTGGCGCTCTACGGCGTCATGTGGAGCGAACACTGTTCCTACAAGTCGTCGCGGATGCACCTACGACGTCTACCGACGCAGGGCCCCCACGTCCTCGTGGGTCCCGGAGAGAACGCCGGGGTCATCGACGCCGGCGACGGTATTGCGGTCGCCATCCGAATCGAGAGTCACAACCACCCCTCCGCCATAGAGCCCTATCAGGGCGCGGCGACCGGCGTCGGCGGCATCCTTCGTGACGTCTTCACCATGGGGGCTCGTCCGCTCGCCGTCATGGACCCACTCTTCTTCGGGGAGCTCACCGACGCGCGCCAACGTTGGCTCGTCGAAGGGGTGGTCTCGGGAATATCTGGTTACGGCAATTCAGTTGGGGTCCCAACGATTGGCGGCGAGTTGACGTTCGACGAGTGCTACTCGTCCAATCCCCTCGTCAACGTGCTCTGTTGCGGTGCGTTGCCAACTGAGCGACTCGTACTGGGCGTCGCCTCGGGAGTCGGGAATCTCGCGGTGTTGCTCGGATCCTCCACCGGGCGTGACGGCATCGGTGGCGTCTCGGTACTCGCCTCGGCGGGATTCGAAGGAAGCGACGGTGCGGAGTCCCTCGACGACGCCAAACGTCCGAGTGTCCAAGTCGGCGACCCCTACGAAGAGAAACGTCTCATCGAGGCCTGTCTCGAGCTGTTAGACGAGGGCCTGGTTGTCGGCGTTCAGGATCTCGGTGGTGCCGGCATTGTCTGCGCCACGTGCGAGACCGCCGCGCGCGGCGGCGTGGGCATGGACGTCGACGTGACGGCGATTCCCCTTCGCGAACAGGGGATGGCGCCCTACGAGATCATGACGTCGGAGAGTCAGGAGCGGATGCTCGCAATCATCACCCCCGAGAATTGGGACGTTGTCGCAGCACTCTGCGCCAAGTGGGAAGTTCGTG
>DATCFS010000063.1:0-9709 GCA_036509375.1 Acidimicrobiales bacterium | reverse complement strand
AAAGCAGCGCAAGCGCGGTCCGTCATCCGTACGCCCGTCTCGACCAGTGAAGGCGAAGCCGTCGCCGAAGACGGCGTCGCTCGTGACGTCGCCAACGGTTGAGGAGTCACCCTCGACGGTTGTCGAGCGGCGTCGAGTGTTGCTGACGCCGTCTGAGATCGAACGGTTCGATCCCGACGACGTCCTCACCGGGACCGTCGTTATCGCCGAAGTCCCGTTCGATTCGACCGATCCCTCGGTTCCCGAGCAAAAGGCGAAGGAGCGACCGTCCCTCGTCGTAGGCGCCAGTGACAGTGCGCTGCTCGTGCGTCCGATCTATTCCAATCCCTCACCGACGAGAGTCACATTCGGCGCTTGGCGTCGACTCGGTCTCGATCACGTTTGTTACGTCGACGACGCACGGGTCGTCGTGCCCGTTACGTCGGTGGACTCACTGGAGCGCTTGGGTCGTTTGAGCGATCCGGAGTGGAACGCGTTGCTCTAACTTGATGGAGCAGTAGGACCACGCCGGCCAACGCCAGACCCAGTCCAGCAATCTGAACACCGAGTGAACCACTGTGCGACTGTTGGCCCAAGAGCAGCCGTTCGTCGGTTGAGCGAACGACGCCCCACACGATCATGGCGACGCCCGTCAACATGCCCGGTCGTCGACTGGTCCACGTTCGCTCGAGACCGAGGAGAGCGAGCCACAAAAGACCATCTTCGAGAGCTTGGATCAAGGGGACGGGCACGCGCTTTCCGCTCTGGTCGTGGTAGGAAATGCCGAACCACTGGTGGGTGAGATGCCCTCCGCCGTTCACCATGAACTGAGGTCCGAGCACGCGCCCGATCGCCCAGCCGGCGATGAGGGCTGGGACCAACGCGTCCGTGAACCGGGCGAGTGAACTAGTCGGCCACCAACGTCGCTGGAGATAGAGGCCGACGGGCACCGCAAGCGCGATGCCACCGAAACTGGCGAGCCCGCCCTGCCAGACAGCGACCCATCGCTGCGGATGACCCGAGTAGTAGTTCCAGTTGGTGACGATGTTGGCGAGGCGCGCCCCAATGAGACCGCTCGCGATGAGGGCGAAGGCGAATCGTCCAAATGGGGTGACGTCGAAGTTGTGTGCGCTCAGTCGACGTCTGGCGTAGAGGTAGCAGACGTAGGCGGCAATGGCGAGCCCGAAGCCGTAGGTATGAAAGACGAGTGGACCGAGATGAAACGAAGTGGGTACGCCCGACACACCTAGGCCCGAACGCGACCGAGCCCGAAGAATCCGTAACCGAGGCGCACCGGTACGACGTGCACCTGAGTGCCGCTCATCTCGGCCTCAATCATCTGACCGCCGCCGAGGTACATCGCCACGTGTTGGTCACCGTCGTAGCCGTAGAAGAGAAGATCACCCGGTTGGATGTCGTAGAGCGGCACGCGTTCCGTGTCGGCGTACTGCGCGCCCGAGTAGTGGGGGAGGTAGACGCCGGCCGCTTCGTAGGCGAGCATGACGAGGCCAGAGCAGTCGACACCGGAGCGACTCGCGCCGCCCCACTGGTACCAGACGCCACGGTAGGTGAGTGCCGCATCAATGGCAATGTTCGCTTTGGAGTCGGGCGGTGGCGCGGGGAAGTTGCCGACGTTGGTCGCCGACGAAAGTGTGCTCTGACTCTGGGCAGCCGCGGCCGCTTGCGCCTGCGAAATGTAGGTAGCGATCTTCCCCTTTACCTGGTGGAGCGCGGAGTTGAGTGACGCTTGGTAGACCTTGGACGAGTGGAAAGCCGACGCCGCCGCACGCGACGCGGAGGCGGCTCGGCCAACCTCGGCCGCCAGGATTCCCCGTTCTTGGGTGAGTTCAATCTTGTACGACTTCAAATTGGCCAACGTCGTGCCAACGTCGCCCTCGGCCAGCTGGTTGTAGACGTTGGTCGCGCCGAGCTTGGAGGCGTTGGTGTTGAAGAGGGGATTACTCGAGGCCGAGGCGCCGTTGGTGACGTAGGCGAAGACGGCGTCGGCGCGGAGTTGACTGTTGCCGGTCTTCACTTCACGCTTAATGGTCGCGACGTAGGCTCTCGTGTTCTTAATCTGATTAGTGATCCGGTGCAACTTGATCTGGGCGAGGTCGTACTTCTGTCCGAGCAGGTCGACATGGCCGTTGATCCGGTTGATGCGTTTCAGGAGGGTGTTCGCCTGAGCGCGTGCGTCGCCAATGCTCGAGGCCGAGGAGGGACGTGGAGAGAGGGTCACAGTGCTCAGCGACACTGCGACGACGGCCAAAATGGAAAACATCCACCGGAAGCGCTTGAGTTCCCTTGCTGGCCGTTGCGTCGGAGGCGCGAAGCACACGACGTCTGTCACGGGACAAGGCTACCGGTTAGGGCCCGGCACGTGCGAGGCCGAAGGCGTACGAAGTTCCGTAATCCCTGATCAATGCGGGTTGAAGGTTTTTCAAGTCGCGGTAATTCGCGGTCGCATCACGACAAGAACGGCCTCGAAGAATAGGCTCGGCGCATGTCAAAACGTTCGCGAAACCTTCCCCGTCGCTCCTGTCTCTCGACGCCGGGCTCGTCCAGTCGTTTCCTGGCGAAGGCACCGACCGCGACGACCGACTTCTCCTTCCTCGATCTCGAAGACTCCGTGGCGCCGAACGAAAAGGTCGCCGCGCGCGCCAAGGTCGTTGAGGCAATCACCACGTTGGCGTGGGACGACCGCGTGCTCTGCGTACGGGTGAACGCCTGGGACACTCCGTGGACCTACGGCGACGTCATCGACGTGGTGGGCAACGCCGGTCCACGCCTCGACGAGGTCATGCTGCCCAAGGTGCAAAGTGCCTCGGACGTCGTCGCCCTCGATCTTCTGCTCACGCAGGTCGAGCGCAACGCCGGCCTGGAAATCGGTCACATCGGGATTGAAGCCCAGATCGAAACGGCGCAGGGCCTGATCAACGTGGAAGAAATCTGTGCGGCGTCCCCGCGGTTGGAGTCCATTGTCTTTGGACCGGCCGATTTCGCAGCCTCGATTGGCATGCCCGTGACGACCATCGACGAGACGATCCACGACGGCCCGTCCAATCCCTTCAGCTACGTCTTCGCCAAGATCTTGATGGCCGGCCGCGCCAACGGACTCCACGTCATCGACGGACCGTTTTTGAAAGTACGCGACCTCGACGCGCTACGTTTCGCCGCATCGATCTCGGCCTCGTACGGATTCGACGGCAAGTGGGCGTTGACGCCAGATCAGGCCCTCGTCCTCAACGAGGTCTACTCGCCGAGCCAGGAACTGTTCGATAAGTCCTACGACATCCTCGACGCCTACCACGTCGCGACCGAGACCGACCACACCGGCGCCGTGATGTTCGGCGACGAGATGATCGACGAGGCGTCGGCCAAAATTGCGAATTCGTTCGTCGCACGTGGAGCGCGATCAGGGATGAAGCGTTCCGATAAATAAAATTCCTTAATAGAAGTGTTTCTTATTAAGGTGGTGCAATGGCCACCGCCACCGTTACGGGTCTGTCGAGACGAAGTCGAGTCAAAGCGTCGTTCACGCCCACCGAATGGCGTCGTTTGTACTCCATGTTCGCCTTCATCGCTTTCCTGCACGTCGTGGGCTGGACGCTCCTCATCATCGCCTCGCGTCACCATTACGGCGTCGGGACGAAGAGCGTATTGGGCATCGGTACGGGGGTGCTCGCCTACACCCTCGGCATGCGCCACGCCTTCGACGCTGACCACATCGCCGCTATCGACAACACGACACGAAAGTTCATGGCCGAGGGCAAACGGCCCATGTCCGTGGGCTTCTTCTTCTCGCTCGGGCACTCGACGATCGTCTTTTGCTTGACCGTGTTCCTTGGACTGGGCGCCCGGGCGCTCGGCGCGCAAGTGCGCAACACCAAGTCGCCGCTCCACCACTACGGCACGCTCGTCGGCACCATTGTCTCGGGCAGTTTCCTCTACCTCATCGCCACGCTCAACCTCATCATCCTCTGGGGCATCGTTCGACTGTTCGTCCAGATGCGCCAGGGCCGCTTCGACGACTCCGAGTTGGAGAAACACTTGAATGCGCGCGGCTTCATGATGCGCTTCTTCGGTCCACTGGCGCGCTCCATCGACGCGCCCTGGAAGATGTATCCACTCGGCGTGCTCTTCGGACTGGGATTCGATACGGCGACCGAGGTCGCGTTCCTCGTCCTCGCCGGCACGTCCGTCGCGGCCGGTCTACCGTTCTGGGCGATCCTCAGTCTGCCGATTCTCTTCGCCGCCGGGATGAGTCTGCTGGACACCATCGACGGATCGTTCATGAATTTCGCGTACGGCTGGGCCTTCTCCAAGCCCGTGCGCAAGGTCTATTACAACATCGCGATCACCGGACTGAGCGTGTTCGTGGCCTTCTACATCGGCACGTTAGAACTGATGCAGGTGCTCCAGAGTCAGCTGAAACTGCACGGCGGTATCTGGAATTACGCGGCCGGCTTCAGTATCAACGGCGCCGGTTTTGTCATCGTGGGCATCTTCGTCTTGGTGTGGACGTTCGCGTTGCTCTACTGGAAATACGGCCACGTGGAGGAGCGCTGGGAGCGCGCCGCACTGAAAGCGCAACAGTCCCGAGGAGAAAAGCTCGACTTGCACTCGGCGGGCATCACGCTCGGGCAAGTCCACAAGCCGTTCACCATCGACGAGGACTAGGACCTAGCGCACGTCCTCGAGCAGTCGGCGAGCGATCACTTTCAAGCAGAGCGTCTCGTCGGCACCTTCGAAGATCGAGAGCACTCGCGCGTCCACGAAGTAGCGACTGACGGAGAACTCTTCGGCGTAGCCCATACCGCCATGAATCTGCATCGCCTCACGCGTCACCCACTCGGCGGCGCGACAGACGTAGGCCTTGGCCATCGAGGCCTCGACGGCGCCCGTTCCGCGTCCCATCTGGCGTGCGACATCGAGGGCGAACTGTCGAGAACACTGGATGATGGCCGCCATCGTGGCCAACTTCACCCTGGTCAACTCGTAGTTGATGATCGGTGAACCGAAGACCACGCGATTGCGCGCGTACTCGAGCGCCGCCTCGTAGGCGGCCTGCATGACGCCAATGGCGCGCGCCGCCGTCTGGATTCGACCGTTCTCGAAGCCGGCCATCTGAAAGTAGAAGCCCTTGCCGAGTCCGTCCTCGCCGCCCACCAGGTCCCGGTCGGGCACGAACCATCGGTCGAAGCTCAGTTCGTAGGAGTGCATGCCGCGATAGCCAATGGTGTCGATCGGTCGACCTTCCAAGCGTCCCTGTCCGTGATCGGGACCTTCGTGCGCTCCTTGGACGAGGAGAAAACCCTCACTGTCGCCCTGGTGCTTCTCCACGAGAAAGAGCGACAGACCTCGATGCGTTGCGGTGCGGTCGACGTCCGTACGTGCGAGCAGCATGAGGACGTCGGCTCGGGCGGCGAAGGTACACCACGTTTTCGTGCCGTTGATCAACCAACCACCGCTCACCTTGGTCGCCATGGTGGTGATACCGGCCACGTCGCTGCCGAAGTCCGGTTCGGTCACGGCGACGGCGGCGAGTGCCTCACCCGAGGCGAGACGCGGTAGCCAGCGCTCCTTTTGTTCCTGCGTGCCGCCGTGTACCAGTGCCCGCGTCAGAATCTCCGGTCTCGTGATGAGCGAGCCCCCGATACCGAGTCCGCCCCACGAGAGTTCCTCGGTCGCAATCACCATCCCCAGATACTCGGACTCGCCACCGGTGGCGAAGCCGTTGAACTCTTCGGGCACCGAGAGTCCGAAACCGCCGAGCTCGCTCAGTCCCGTAATGATCGATTCGGGAATGTCACCGTTCGTTCGATGCACGTGTTCGGCGTGCGGTCGAACCTGTTCGAGGGCGAATCGGTGGAAGGTGTCAGCCACCATGGTGAACTCTTCGCCAAGGTGACGGGGACCAGTGACCTCCGCGAGCGAAGCGAGAAACGAGGGGTCCCGGTAGGTGGTGACGAAGGTGGCGAACGGAGCGAACCACTCGGGACCGACGCCCCAGAGGGCTTCGCGACCGAGCACGCGAGTGGCGAGGTCTCCCAGGGCGATGGCGAGGAACGCTGCGACGAGTTGGGACTCCTCGGATCCCTTGGCCGCGTAGGCCAGGCACGACTTCGCGGTTGCGAGGGCGCTCGCGGCGTGGGCAATGTCGTAGGCGAGGGACTGTTGAGCATCGACACCACCGCGGTCGGCGAGTTGACGGAGCGCTGCGTCGATGACGGCGTTGGCCCGCTCAACGAGTTCGGACGCCGCGGCTAGATCGAAGGGAGGAGTGGACATAGGAGAAAATTTACCTTTTCGAGCAGTTCGCCCCCGTCGCCGTAGGCTGAACGGGTGAACGTAACGATGCTCCTCGCAGATTCGGCCCAAGTGGCTGACGGAAAGCTCTACATCCTGGGCGGTGGATGGTCCATAACCGGTCCCGATCCAACGCCCTCAGCCGTGGCCGTAAAGGTCATGGTCGATTGGCACGAATTTAACTCGAATCATCACTGGGAGCTGTTCCTCGAGGACGCCGACGGTCAGCCGGTACGTTTCGACACCCCCGACGGTCCCCAGGCCATTGAGGTTCGCGGTGATTTTTCGGCGACCGCGCCCGACGGCGTGCCGGTCGGCACGCCCGTCGACGTACCGATCGCGGTCAACTTCGGTCCCATTCCTTTGACGGACAGCGCCCGTTTTACGTGGCGCATGGTGATCGACGGCGACTCCTTGCCCGGCGCCACGGTCTCGTTTACCACGCGACCGGCCCTCGACATCGACCCCGAAGGCGACGAGTAAGTCGCCGAGTCGACTTTCCTGCGAGAGAATGGTCATATGAGCACGTTCGATCGCCCCTTTGGCCGGTACTTCGAGGATTTCGAGGTCGGCGATGTCTTTAAGCACTGGCCCGGTAAAACCATCACCGAGGCCGATGATCACCTCTTTTGCATGATCACCATGAATCACCATCCCCTCCACACGAACGCCTGGTTCGCGGAACACGAAACGGTGCACGGCAAGAACGTCGTCGTGGGCAATCTCGTGTACTCGTTGGTCCTCGGCATGAGCGTGCCCGACATCTCCGGATCGGCAATCGCCAACCTCGAAGTGGAGACACTGATCCATCGGAGTCCGACCTTTCACGGTGACACCATCTACGCCGAGTCCCGAATCCTCGCCGTGACGCCATCGTCCACAAAGAGTGACCGGGGCATTGTGTACCTCGAGACCAAAGGCTTCAACCAGGACGGCGTCGAGGTGTGCTACTTCCGTCGCAAAGTCATGGTCTGGCGACGAGCGTTCGCCCCCGTTCGACAACGTCCGTACGGTGACGACGTCTGGTCGTAGCGACTACGCCACGTTTCGACGTGCGCTCCGTCGCTCCGCACCCCAACTGAGTCGTCCGCTTCCGTGGATTGGCCACGTCGATCCTTGGGCCGTCATGGTCAGTGAATTCATGCTCCAACAGACCCAGACGTCACGGGTACTCGGTCCCTGGTCGAGGTTCCTCGAGGCGTTGCCCACTCCCGGCGCCTGCGCCGACGCGCCCCTGTCCGAGGTCCTCACCCTGTGGAGTGGGCTGGGGTACCACCGGCGAGCGAAGGCCTTGCACGACGCCGCGCGCATTATCCGCGATGAGTTCGCGGGAGTCGTGCCGAGCGACGCCGATGCCCTGCGCCGACTGCCCGGCGTGGGCGAGTACACCGCCAACGCCGTTGCCTCCTTCGCATTCGGTCGCCGTGTCGCGGTGCTCGACACCAACGTGGGTCGGGTGTTGGCCCGCGCGATTGCCAATCACCCACTGCATCGGGCCGAAGCGCGCGACATCGCTCACGGGCTTTTGCCCCGCGGCGACAGTGCGACGTTCAACCAGTCAATGTTGGATCTCGGAGCGCAGTTCTGCAAGTCCTCCCCACGCTGTGACGACTGTCCAATGGCGCGAGTCTGTGTCTGGCGACGAGAAGGCGGACCTGATCCCGCACCGAACAGTGCCGCGGTGTCACGCCCGCAAACGAAGTTCGAGGGTTCTGATCGCCAGGTCCGCGGACGAGCGCTGGCGCTGCTTCGTGAAAACGCCCAGTCGAATCAACTGCTGCTACAGCTACTCGACGTCCCCGAGGACCGCGGCGCGGCCGTGCTGGACGGTCTCGAGCGAGATGGTCTGATCGAGCGCCGCGGTGGAATGGTCTCGTTGGCCGGTGAACAATCACGTTCCACCTCTTCATCGCAGCGTCGATGAGTCGGCGTCGGTAGTCTCGGCGAGGTGAGTTCACCCGACAGGTCGCACTTTCGACAAGTACTCGGTCACTTCGTGACCGGCGTCGTTGTGATCACGGCCTCGACGTCCGACGGGCCGGCGGGCTTTACGTGCCAAACGTTCGGGTCGATATCACTAGAGCCGCCCTTGATCTCATTTTCGGCGCGCACCGCCAGTCATTCGTGGCCACGGATTCGCGAGGTGGGCGTCTTGGGGGTCAACATTTTGGCCGCGGAACAAGAACCGTTGGCCAAGATCTTCGCGACCACCGGTACCGAGAAGTTCGCCGGTGTCGTGTGGTCACCGGGACCGGGCGGGGCACCGCTCGTCGACGGTTCGCTCGCCCACTTGGAGGGGCGTGTTCTGTCGGTCAGTGCCCATGGTGATCACGACATCGTGGTCGTCGGCGTTGACTTCGTCGCCAGTCACACCGGTCGTCCGCTCGTCTACTTCCGCGGAGGATTCGGCACTCTCGACTGAACGAGCGCACTTCACTACGCTTCGGAAGGTGAGCACTTCGGTGATCGAACATCAACGTCCACCGGAGACGTGATGGCCCTCGCCCTCAAAGTCGTCATCCTGTTCGTCGTAGTGCTCGTCATCGGAATCGCCGCACTCCGAATCCGCAAGCTCCGACGCGATGAGATTCGCGAACTCTCTCGGCCCGTCGAACGTCGACTGATGTCGCCGCCGCCCTCTCCCTACGCACCGTCAAAAGGCTTTCGCCTGCTTGACGGACCAATCGAACCGGCCCGTCGTCCCGAGCCCCCGCGGCCCCGACTCGAGACCGATCGCGACTACGTCTTCAGCGAGACCCAGATGGCCGGGACCGACGAAGTGGTGCCATCGCAACTCCGACACAGCGAAGAGTGGGCGCTGACGAAGTCGGCGCGCCGATCGGCAACGTTCACCGGACTTCGCGTCGGCGCGATTGCGCTGGTGATCGTGGCGCTGATTGGAGTGGTCGGTCTCTACCTCCAACACGACAACCCGAAAAAGCCGCCGGTCACCACCACGACGCCGGTCACCACCACGACAGTGAAGAGATCGTCCGCCACGACCACGTCACTCGCGACGCCGGCGTCCTTCACCGCAGTGTCGACGAGCGGGCAGTCGGCGACGTACCACGTCCCCGCGAACAAGTACCAAGTCGTGGTGCACGGAACGCTCGGACCCTCGTGGGCCGTCTATCAAATGGGTCCCCAGAACACGCTCGAGTGGCAGGGGACGGTGCGTCAGGGGACGCGCGAGACCTTGGAGATGACGGGCGACTCGCTCATCACGATTGGTTCGCCACGAAGCGCCACGGTCAGTGTGGACGGCAAACCAGTCGTCTTTCCGTCACCGTTGCCCCCGACACTGACCTTGTCCTTCGTGACGTCCTAGGACGCGCCGATTTCATTGAGGGTCCAAGCAAGGACCTGTGCCTCGTCGCGCCACGCGTCGTAACGGCCCGACGGACCGCCGTGACCGGCGCCC
>DATCFS010000062.1:0-7768 GCA_036509375.1 Acidimicrobiales bacterium | reverse complement strand
GGTTCGGGCAAGACGTTCGTGAGGAGAAAGCCGAGGACCGCGGCGCCACCCGCCACGTAAAGCACCCCTCGAAGCCCAATATGGGCGGCCAGTTGAGGAACGACGAAGACCCCAACGAAGGCTCCGAGTTTGCCCACGCCGGCGGCCACGCCGTGACCGGTCGTTCGCATGTTCACTGGGAACACCTCCGACGGTAGAACGAAGGTGGTCATGTTCGGTCCAAACTCTGTGAAGAGGTAGCTCACACCGAAGATTGCGATGAATGGGGCGACGGACGTCGTGAGGGTGGGCACCGTGGCGAGCAGTACGAAGCAGGCAGCCATTACCGCAAAACCAATGAATTGCAAACGGCGATGGCCGATCTTGTCCATCTTCCATACCGCGAGCAGGTAGCCGGGTAACGCGAACACGACGAACAGTGCCAGGGTCAACACCAGTTTCATCTCCGTACTCGCCGTGGGCGAGACTTCGCTCAAGATGCTCGGGAGTGACAAGGTGTTGCCGTAGTAGGCGTAGTCGAAGAGGAACCAACAACCTGCGGTCCCCACGAGCATGAGAAGCATTCTCGGTTGCGCCAAGAAACCACGAAGCTTCAAGACGTGTTTACCGTCGTCAGCCACCGAGGAGGCGTCGATAACGCCGCCAGCGAAGTTTTGGAGATCGGCCGCCGCTTCGTCCGCACGTCCCTGGACGAGTGCCTTGAACCTCGGCGATTCGGGCATCTTGGCCCTCAAATAAATCACCGCAGCGGCGGGAATTGCGCCGAGTCCAAGCAGGATTCTCCAGGCCAGCGAGGAATCCATGCCGGAGGACAATAAAGCGAGGCCAACGAGGGGACCCACAATCAAGCCAACGGCCTGCATCGAGAAGACGAGGCCCACGAGTCGCCCGCGGTCAGCACGGTTCGAATACTCGCTGACAAGAACGGCAGAGACGGGATAGTCACCACCGATCCCAAGTCCTAAGACGAGACGAGCAATGATCAAGACGAGAAAGTTCGGAGCGAGAGCCGATCCGAGAGCCCCAACGACCATGATCGCTGCGACCGACGTGTAGACGACCTTTCGACCGAACACGTCAGCCAATCTTCCGAACACGAATGCGCCGACGAACGCCCCCAGAATGGCGGCACCCGTGACCCAACTGGTTTGAGTCGTTGAGAGATTCCACTGAGTCTTCACCATGGTGGCGACGGTGCCAATGACAAAGAGGTCGTACGCGTCAGTGAAGAAACCCATGCCCGAAATTAGGACGGCCTGTCGGTGAAATCGACTCGTCGGTGCGTCGTCGAGCATCTGGCTCACGGTTCGAGGAGACATCCGCGATTCGCCGAGTGGAACTGGATTGGTGAACTGTTCGCGTTCGTCACCGGACACGAAACTCAAGGTGTTCTCACTTTTGACATCAACCACATTCATCTCCACCTCGGCCAACTCATTGGTGGCACTCATCCCTTGAATCCTTACAAATCGGGTTGAACGTGGGAATACGCGAAAGTTATCCGAAGGTGAACTTCACGCGAACATCTGGTTCTGCAACCGGCCACGAGGCAACAAGAGGTGTTGCCGAGACACGACGAATGCGCCGCGTGACGCAAGCACTCAACGGAGGAAGGACTTGGCAAATTGTCAATCCTGATTTCAGAGAGAAAATGGTACGCCGTAGTGAGTATTTGCCGCCCTCGTCAAAATCATTGATCGCTTGAACGGGTGTGAAACGATGACACGGTGAACGAAGAAGAGTTGGTTCTCGGTGGAGGAGGGTCGACGCGGGTCACGAGAGTTGGCAACGTCGTCTACCGATCCCCGAAACCACAAAGCAAGACGGTCCTCAGTCTTCTGAGGTTTCTTGACAGTTCCGGTTTTCCTGCTTCTCCTCGACCAATCGATGACGGTTTTGCTCCAGACGGTCGAGAGATGCTCGAGTACATCGAAGGTGAGAGCCCCCAGCCACTTGCATGGTCCAATGATGCGACCTATGAGATTGGCGAACTTCTTCACAAACTCCACACCGTGACTTTGGAGTGGACACCACCGGCGGACTCCTACTGGCGCCCGTGGTTCGTGCGAGAAATGGTCGGGCAGCGATCAGTGATCGGACATGGTGACTTGGGCCCTTGGAACATCCTCGCGAAGGACGGGCGTCCCGTTGCGTTCATCGATTGGGATAACGCGGGACCATTGGATCCGGTGTGGGAGCTTGCTCACGTTGCCTGGCAAAACGCGCAACTCTATGACGACGACGTCGCTGAAATGAATGATCTTCCGGACGCCGCGCAACGGGCATCATAGGCAAAGTTGATCTTGGATGGTTACGGCCTTGACAACTCGGACCGGGCGGGTTTCGTCGATCGAATGATTCATCTCGCAGTGTGGAGCGCTCGCGAGGAAGCTATTGAGTTCAACGTCCTGCCCGATACCGCCAGTCCAAGTCCCAGTGGTTATCCCGTTCTTTGGGCCGTGACGTGGCGAACTCGAAGTGCCGCCTGGATGATTGATAAGCGGACGATGTTGCAGAAGATCATCGAAAGTGCTTGATTGAGAAGGCCGTGAAGGTTGAGCACCGTAAGACGTCTAAGACACTGCGGGCAACATGAACACTTTTGAACAAAGCAGGATTCCAAATACCTGATCAAAGATGAGTTACTTGGCGCGTTTCGATTGGTCAGTTTTGATCAGAGTTCGTTCACCGCTGCCTCGGTCTGGGAGCGCGTTTGACGCGACCCCAAGATTCAGCGAAATTCGGTGTAGCAATGCCAGTAAATGTTCGCGGTCGCCTTGTTCGAGTCCTTGACAGATGCGGGCCTCTTGATCCAACGCCGCGGCGTGCGCCTCGGTAAGCACCGACGCACCCCGCGCGGTCAGATGCAGAGTTCGGGCGCGTCGATCTGACGCGTGCGGTCGTCGCTCCAGAAGTCCTTCGCTCTCCAAATGATCCACAATCGCGACCATCGTGCTCGCCGGGATTGCTAGGAGGTCTCCTATCATCTGCTGTGACTGGCCAGTATCCCCACGGACAGCGTGGAGTACCGCGAAATGGCGAGGTTCCAGGTCGAAAGCCCCCACCACTTCGCCGAACTGTCGCGAAGTCTCGAAGCCAATCTGTGAGAGCGAGAACCCCACTGAATTTCTCGGATTGACGGCGCGGGCGTCAAGCGTCGGCGAACTTCCTTTTTCAACGTCGTGGCTCACGCGCCCCATTGTACATCAGAATGATTCATGCTAGAACTATTCGAATCAGAGTAATTCGAGACGGAAGGAAAAAGGATGCCCGAGCGGAGTCGAGAGAAGGAACTGTCGAGTCTCGGACGTTTGGGTCGGGCGGTGATTCGACACCGCCGACGAGTGATGCTGGCGTGGCTCGTCTGCTTTGGTGCCGGAGGTTACGCGGCGTCCCAACTCACCCACCGACTCAGCTACGACTTCTCCCTTCCCGGACAGCCCGCGTATCAAACGGGACAGAAGATTCTCGCGCTGTACGGCAACGGAGGCAATTCCACGCCATCGGTTCTCGTACTCACGGTTCCCAAAGGTCAGAGTGTGATGAACGATGAGCCGACGATCGCAACTGCACTCGAGGTCGCGCAACGAATGAATCCCGAAGTGCGATTTGTCGACTTTGCCAATACCGGCGATCGTAGTTTTGTCACGGCCGACGGGCACACGACATTCATTTACCTGTTCACACCACCCGCCACTGGTCTCGGCGCTGACAAGCCGACCGGCGCCGCAGAAGCGAGCGTGGCCACAGCCCTTCCCGGCGATCACGTAGGGCTCACGGGCATTGAGGCACTGAGTTCCGGCGGATCGTCCAAGGGCCCGAGCGTCTTGCTCGAGACGCTGCTCGCAGGGGTCGCAGCCCTTGCGGTGCTGGCTTTCGTCTTCGCGTCGTTCCTCGCCCTGTTGCCGCTGCTAATTGCATCGGTATCAATTCTCACGACGTTTCTTCTTCTCCTTGGCCTGTCCTACGTGACCTCGGTCTCGTTCATCGTTCAATTTCTCGTTTCACTCGTTGGACTTGGCGTCGCGATTGACTATTCATTACTTTTCGTGACGCGCTGGAGAGAAGAGCGCGCGAAGGGTGAGTCCAACGAGGATGCGTTGGTCAAGGCGATGAGCACTGCCGGACGCGCGGTCTTATTGTCAGGTTTGACGGTCGCAATTGGACTGATGTCACTCATCGTATTGCCGGTTCCTTTCCTACGAAGTACGGGCATAGGTGGGATGTTGATACCTCTCGTGTCGGTGGTCGTGGTACTCACGTTGTTGCCGGCAATCCTGGCGAGCGTTGGTCCACGGTTCGACTGGCCACGGATTCGCAACGAGCGGGCCGCAAGTCGTGGGTGGAAGGCGTGGACGACAGGAATCACGAAACACCCGTGGCTGGGCTTGGGGGCCGCGGTACTCATTCTCGGTCTGGCCGTCTCGCCAGTGCTGCACCTACGCGTTGGCCAGACCTCCGCTCAAGCGGAAGCCCAGAGTGGTCCGGCCCATGATCTCTATCGGAAGCTTCTTGTCGGCAAGGTGCCGGCCGGGGTGATTACGCCCATGGAGGTCTTGGTCAAATCAACGCAGGCGAACGCAACGATGAAGGCATTGCGTCGTGCGCCAGGCGTCGAGACCGTGGCCTTGGCAACGGGCTCGGCAGGATCGAAGAACGGCCTCTCGGACGTCATCGTGATTCCCACGATTGAGACCCTCAACAGTTCGACGCTCGGACCAACCCGTTCGATCGAGCATGCGCTGAGCACCACGCGCGGACTCGTTGGCGTCACGGGCGAAGGGCCGGGTCAGCAGGCGTTCACGTCGGCCGTCTACGGCAACGTCCCTCTGATGCTCGTCGTGTTGGCGATACTCACCTTCCTCTTGTTGGCGCGGGCACTACGGTCTGTGATCTTGGCGATAAAGGCCGTCGTCCTCAACATCGTGTCGTTGGCGGCCACGTTCGGAGTCCTCACATGGTTCTGGCAGGATGGACATGGATCGTCACCAATTTTCGGTATCCCGGCGACGGGGGCAATCACATTCTGGGTGCCGATAACGGTGTTCGCGTTCCTGTTCGGACTCTCGATGGACTACGAGGTATTCATCCTCACTCGAGTACGCGAAGAGTATGACGCGGGGCTCTCTACGAATGGGGCGCTCGTCGAGGGACTCGGTCGCACGGGACGACTCGTGACGAGCGCAGCGTTGATCTTGTTCCTAGCGTTTACGAGCCTCGCGTCGGCACCACTCACCGACGTGAAGATCTTGGCGACCGGCCTTGGAATCGGAATTCTTCTCGATGCCACCGTCATCCGGGCGCTCTTCGTACCTTCACTCGTCGTCTTGTTCGGGAAACGCAATTGGTGGTTTCCGCAAGAGTTTGGTCGACTCCTCCAGTTGCGTCCTGCAGAGGACGGAATATAGGCCAGTCCACTGGCGAGCTACTCAAATTCCTTGAGCGACCTTGCGAATACTCGCGCGCATGCCCGAAGTCAAAATGCCGTGACTGCGGTGGACAGCTCAATGTGGGTACGAGCCAACTGTTGCCGGAGGTGGGAAAAATTTCGACGCATCGTTCGCCGCTCGCGACGTCGGCCACGGTGAGCCCTTCCTTCAATCATGTTTACTGTCGAACAAGATGACCGTGTCAGGCGGACTGCCGGATTCATCCGAATCCGCAGTTAGTGAGTCAAACGGGAACGGCTATGACGGCTTCAACAGGCTGATGAGGTTTCACGTTCACCTGTTCGCGGACATTGTGAGAGTACGCACCGACGACTGCGAGTGCGAGAAGAACGATAAGCGGCCCCGAGTTGGGATCAGTGGCTTGACCTGATGTCAGATTGCCCAGCCCTTGAAAGAGGAGCCAGGAACCGAGCGAGATGACGACTCCAATGCCGATAGAGAGTTGCCGGGTCCATCCAGGGATGAGAGCCCAGATCGCGACGAGCACGAAGACCGCGATCATTGCCGCGATCGTCCAAAGAGGAAAGTGCTGGCGGACAAGATGGCGATCGATTCCGGCAATCCATGTGGGCGCACTCGACTCCCCCGATCGCAACATCATGGTGATCGAGGTCGTTGAATCATTCCCGTTGATCAACTGCAGAGCGGCCGCGCCGAGCCACAGCGCCGACCACATGGGCAGCGCCAGCCAGGACGGTCGCTCATCGCTTTGGTCGTCGCGCCCGGGCCACGCGACGAGCGCGATGATCGCGTAGAGCAGTGCCGCCCCCGGAGCTCCGCTCAGCAAGGTCGCCCCCGTTGCGAGACCGCCCAGCCCTTCACCCAAGAACCAAACTGAGAGCGCCCAACCAATGGATGCGGCGAGTGCGACCTTGGTGAAGCGTCGGGTGAAGAGCGCCAGACCAATCAAGATTTGAACCAGGGCGAACGTGCCGTTCACCAATGCGGGATGCGTCGACACGAGCGAAACCAGAATGTGCAACGGCTCGGCAATGAAGGATGGCTGGCCGACGCCAGTGGGCGCGAGAATGTGGTGAGTAAATGCTCGAGTGAACATGATCGGTTGGCATTGCATCGCGCCGTCCAGCAGCCACAGTGCACCTAGGGCTAGTTGTAGGTGTCGTCGGGTGATTCGCACGATGCTCCCTATTACAGAACGCCAGTGGCGCCAGTGACGATCGCGGGAGCGACGGTCATTGGCGCCACTGGCGTTGGCACGTGATCTACTTAGCGGCGAAGTACAAGAACAAGTTCGTTGGAATGATTCCCGTCGTCTTCTTCGCGGTCACCTGCTGGTTCAAGTACGAGAACGACCTGTGTGCGTTGATCGCGTTGTACTCGCTCAGGCTGGTAACGCCTACGACGTCGACGTTCCACCATTCAGCCTTCCCACCATTGAGCGTGGTGATGTAGTGCTGGTGACCGGGCGTCGCGAAGTTCTTCAATGCCGACGTGAGTTGCGCATCGGTCAACGTCGGGTAGAGGGCCTTGAGATCAGGCTCCAGCCTGCTCAGGTCCATCGTTCCCGGGTGATCGACGCACACCAAAGCAGTCGGGCACTCCATGGACATCGTGGGAGCCGTGAAGCCCAGTGGCACAAGGATGTACAGCGGGTCAAAATTCGTTGCCGGCGGTACCTTGAACGCCGCTCCGGCCTCACAACCAGACGTTGACGCAGCACCGATGTGCTTGTCGCAGTAAAAGCCCTTGGTGTAGGTGAAGCTCACGGTACGGCCGTTGAAGAACGATTGCGTCATACCGAACTGGTTGATGCCCATACCCTTGGCCGTTGCGTTACTCGGTGTTGGCGCGGCGGCGGATGCGGCGACGACGCCTACGCCGACTGCGATAACCATCGCCGTCGTCGCGGCGAGAACTCTCGCACGGCTTGTAAATTTATTCATGGATGTTGTCCTTTCTCTTCCCGAACACGTTGAACGGGCAACGTTCTTATTCGTCGCGGCGAAGAGGTACGGATGACGTTGAAGGAAATCATTTCCTGACGAAATCCTTCGAGTTCATTCCTCAAGGGCGTTGAGCTTTTCGATTGATCGATGGCTGATCCGAAGGGCCCGCATTCAGTTGTCACGCAAGCTCAATGAGACCAGTGCTGAGAGAGAGTCGCGGGGGGTGTGATTATTCACGGGGGTGAGCTCGTACAAAGCAGCACCGTTGTCGTGCACGGACCAACTCGCGCTCCGCTCATCGATCCCGGTGGGCAAAACGATGAAATGGTTCGTCTCGGGAGCGACGGCTCCCACGACGCCCGTCTCACGAGTGACGATGACTCGGTTCGCAGTCATTTACCGGAACTGCCG
>DATCFS010000061.1:0-6173 GCA_036509375.1 Acidimicrobiales bacterium | reverse complement strand
TCGCGCCGTGGGCGATCTTCACCGACCCCGTGGGCTTTCTCTTGCCCGTCGCCTGCTTGACACTGGCGACCATCGCCGGTCTGAGCCGATTCATGCGAGGCACCGTGCTCGAGGTAATGGTGCAGGACTACATTCGATCAGCGAGAGCCAAGGGCTGCTCCAACCGGCGCACGCTGTTTCGTCACGCCTTTCGCAACGCCCTGGGACCGATCATTACGATCCTCGGCCTTTCAATCCCCGCACTGCTTGGCGGCGCACTCATTGTCGAATCGGTCTTCAATTACGGTGGACTCGGCGTGCAGACGGTCGCTGCGGCGAGCAACTTGGATATTCCGATCATCCTCGGCATCACACTGCTGGTTTCGATTCTCACGTTGCTCGGCAACCTCATGGCCGACGTCGCGCTCGGCCTCGTGAATCCCCGCATCCGAATTGAAGGAGCGACGAGATGACCACATTCAAGGTTGCAGCGTCTGACCCGCTGGGCGACGTCCCGATCGATCCGGTGGTGAGCTCCCGGGACGGCAATGACGTCATCGTCCCGATGTGGAAACAACGACTCAAGATCTTCACGCACAACAAACTGGCTGTCGCCTCCGTTATTTACCTCGTGCTGATTACGGCGTCGTCGTTCCTCGTTCCGTGGCTTCACCCGACGAACCAGACGAACCAGGCGCTCACGTTCGGCAGTCCCTGGAACCAGCCGCCATCCGCCTCCCACCCACTGGGCACCGACAGCTCGGGGTTCGACGAACTCGGCCGCATCTTCTACGGCGGTGAGTACTCACTGACGCTCGGTTTTCTCGCAGGATTTATCACCATTGTGATCGGCACCCTTTACGGAATGATCTCCGGATTCGTCGGTGGTTTCACCGACACCGTCATGATGCGTACCTTGGACGCCTTCCTTTCGATTCCCTACCTGTTCTTGCTCATCAGTCTCATTTCGATTTTCGGGCGCACGACGATGTTCCTCATCCTCGTCATTGGCTTCACGCTCTGGTGGGGTAACGCTCGAATTATCCGAGGTGACGCCCTCCTCATTCGAAACCTGGAATACGCCCAAGCGGCCACGTCCATGGGGGCGAGCAAGTGGCACATCATCCGTCGCCACGTATTCCCCAATTCGATCAGCAACATCGTGACGGTGGCCACCTTCTCGGTCGCGGACGCGATACTCTTCCTCTCGGCCTTGGGCTTCCTGGGACTCGGGATCCAGGCACCGCAGACCGACTGGGGCACCATGCTCCAAGCGGGCGCGCAACAGTTGGAGAACGGCTTCTGGTGGGAGGTCTACCCACTGGCGATCATCTTTATCCTGGTCGTCGTGTCCATCAACTACATTGGCGACGCCCTACGCGACGCCTTTGAAGTCCGCCTCCTCGAGCGCTAGACCGGCTCAACCGCCGAGCCACGATTCGTACGCAGACTCTGCCTTTTCGGCCGTGTCGGAGCGGCGTCGATCGACGGTCGTAGAGGCAACGGTGCGTTGAAGCGGACGGTCAATCCGTCGAATGTTGGAATCGCCATCGGAGTGGGCCTGCCCGGGACGTCGTCGTGAATCAATTCAGAGTCGGGCACGGCGGGAGGCAAATCCCCCATCGGCGTTCGAGCGCACTGGCACTCGTTCGCGGTACTACGACTGCGACGGGCGCGCACCAATCGACACTGGCGTAATGAGCGGGAAGTGGCAGGCCGCCTGATGGTTGCCGCCGAAGTCTTGGAACTGCGGCTCCACGTTGGCGCACACGTCTTGCGCCTTCGGGCAACGAGTACGGAACCGGCAGCCCGACGGCGGGTTGACCGCCGAGGGGAGTTCGCCGGTGACTTGACGGCCGCGACGACTGCGCGCCTCGGCCGGATTGGGCACGGGAACGGCGTCCAAGAGTCCCTGCGTATACGGGTGGGCCGGTGAGCGGAAGACCGACTCGGCGTCGCCGATTTCGACGATCTTGCCGAGATACATGACGCCAATCGTGTCGGCCATGTAATAGACGACGGCGAGGTCGTGACTCACGAAGATGTAGGAGAGGTTGTGCTCCCGCTGGAGTTCCTTCATGAGATTAAGAATCTGGGCCTGAATCGAAACGTCCAACGCCGAGACCGGCTCGTCGGCCACGATCAAGCGAGGGTTGAGCGCGAGGGCCCTCGCGAAGCCAATGCGTTGACGCTGACCACCGGAGAACTCGTGCGGATAGCGGTCAGCCGCGGAGGGTTCCAGGCCCACGGACAGCAAGAGTGCACTGACGCGGGAGGCCTGCTCGGACTTCGACCCCTCTCGCTGAACGAGGAGCGGCTCGCCCAGGATTTGGGAGACCTTCATGCGGGGGTTGAGCGACGAATAGGGGTCCTGGAACATCATCTGGCGTTGACGGCGATCTTCGCGCGACGGCTTGTGGTTCTTCGCCGACACCACCTTGCCGTCGAATGAGATCGTGCCCGCGGTCGGTAGCTCGAGGCCGACAATCATCCGCCCGATAGTCGTCTTGCCACATCCCGATTCGCCCACAAGTCCGAAGGTCTCGCCCTCGTTGATGGTGAACGAGACGTTCGAGACCGCACTGATCGCGCCGACCTTATGGCGAACGAGTCCGGCCTTGATGGCGAACTCCTTCACGAGACCTTCGACTTTCAAGATCTCCTTCGCCGACGAATTGACGGCTTTCGCGACGACGTCGGTGCGCACCACGACGGGGCGGGGACCGTCGACGGGGTGATAGCACGCGTACGCGCGGTCGCCAACGAAGGTGAGCGGCGGCTCCTGCGCGCGGCACTGGTCGGTTGCGAAGGCGCAGCGCGGCGCGAAGCGACATCCCACGATCTCTTTGGTGAGGTCCGGCGGGAGGCCCGCGATGGAGGCCAATTCATGCTTCGTGGCATTCTCGAGGTTGGGCATCGATGCGAGCAACGCCTGCGCGTAGGGGTGATGCATCGAGCTGAAGAGCTCTTCCGTGGCCGCTTCTTCGGCCTTCACGCCGCCGTACATCACCACGACACGGTCGCTGCGACCGGCAATCACGCCCATGTCGTGGGTAATAAGGAGAACGCCCATGTTCAGTTCGGTGCGCAGGTTGTCAATGATGTCGAGAATCTGGGCCTGGATCGTCACGTCGAGGGCCGTCGTGGGTTCGTCGGCGATCAGCAACTTGGGACGACAGACCAGGCCCATGGCGATAATCACGCGCTGGCGAAGGCCACCCGAGAGTTCGAAGGGGTACTGATCGAGGCGCTCGGCCGGACGAGGCATCTCCACCATCTCGAGGACTTCGAGTGCGCGCTTGCGCGCATCCTCCTCGGAGGCGCCTTCGTGGATGCGAATTCCTTCACCAATTTGATTGCCGATCTTCATGGTTGGATTGAGCGAACTCATGGGGTCCTGGGGAATGAGGGCGACGGTGCGGCCCCGTTGCGACTGCATTTCTTTCTCGCTCAACGTGGCGAGGTCCACGCCGTCGAGCACGATGTTGCCCGACGCGATGTGTCCGTTGCCCGGCAAAAGCCGCATGATCGCGAGACCGGTGGTGGTTTTTCCACACCCCGATTCGCCGACCAAACCGACGCATTCACCCGGACTTATGGACAGGGAAAAATCATCGACTGCGGTAGCGAATGTCTTTCGTGTTGCGAACTGAACCTTCAGATTATTAACAGAGAGCAGCGAAGACATAGTTGCTCCATCCTACTCTCACACACCCAAATCTTCGGGGCGTCGGCCCGAAGAGCACCCCTTCGATCAGGCGATTTCTTGGACGTCACGTTCGGGAAGATTCCACGTCCGTCGGTGGTGGTCGTTGGGACCGAAGCGGCGCAGGGCGTCCATATGAGACTTCGAGCCGTAACCCTTGTTTCGGGCCCAATCGAAGTCCTCAAAGCCCCGGTGCAGTGCCACCATGAGACGGTCCCGATGGACCTTGGCGAGGACCGACGCCGCGGCAATCGAGGCGCACTTTCGGTCACCCTTCACGATGGTCGTAACCGGCAATGAACGATAGCGAAGTTCGGGGGGTGGTCTCGATCCGAAGGGCACGTCGAGCGGGGCACGCAGCAAGTTAAACGGACCGTCGACGAGCGCGTGCGACGGGCGGACAGTGAGTCCGTCGAGGGCCCTCGTCGCGGCAACCGCCAACGCGAGACGAAGTCCCCACGAATCGATCTCGTCGGCGCTCACGGAGCCAAGCGACCAATCGGCGGCCCACCGTTGCAGTGGAACCTCCAGCTCTTCTCGACGGGTCGGGGTCAAGAGCTTCGAATCGGTGAGGTTCTCAGGCGCGGAGGCGACGCACGTCAATACGACCGCGCCGACGGTCATTGGCCCGGCCATGGCTCCTCGACCGACTTCGTCGATGCCGACCACCACATCGCCTCGCGCGAGCAATGGTCGTTCGACGCAGAACAAGTCAACGGCACTGTTGGACACGACCCAAGGGTAGCGACGACGGTTGCCCATTACATTGACCATCGTGATCAATGACGCGTTCCTGTTGCCCCTCAAGGACTTCGACCTTGCCAAGATACGTCTTCGTGCCGGCGGCACGGACAAAGTGACAGAACTCGCGCGCGCAATGGCACTGGACGTACTGCAAAGTTGCGCACCCCGGCGAGTCGTGATCCTCAGCGAAAGTGCGGCCATCACGCGCTTCGCCCATGAACACGGCGCTGAGGTCTACGAGTCCTCTTCGACGTCACTCAACGAAGCGGTGCAGGGGGCGTACGGTGCGCTCGGCGCACGGTTCGAACGCCTGATCATCGTGCACGGCGACTTACGCAACCCGGTAGGGCTGGCGCTGTTCGACCCCGATCCCGACGTCACGATTGTCACCGATCACCACGGCCTCGGCACCAACGTACTGGCGCTGCCGACCGGCCACGACTTCCGCTTCGCCTACGGCGCCGACTCGGCCCGGCGCCACGAGCACGAGGCTCTTCGACTCGATCTCGCCCTCCACGTCGTCACCGACAGCCCCTGGCGCTTCGACGTGGACGAGCCGTCCGACCTCAACTGACTCGGTACAGCATTCGAGGGGGGCCGTAGCCCCCCTCGAACCAAAATCCCTGATGGGATCTAACTACTTCTTAGCGGCAGCCCTCTTAGCAGGACGCTTCGCAGCCTTCTTCGCAGCAGGACGCTTCGCGGCCTTCTTCGCTGCGGGACGCTTCTTGGCGACAGCCTTCTTCTTTGCGGGGGCCTTCTTCTTTGCAGCAGGACGCTTAGCGGCCTTCTTCGCTGCGGGGCGCTTCTTAGCCGCAGCCTTCTTCGCTGGAGCCTTCTTCTTTGCTGCAGGACGCTTAGCGGCCTTCTTTGCTGGAGCCTTCTTCGCTACAGCCTTCTTCTTCGCGGCTGGTGCCACTTTCCCTCCTTGGGACTCAACGTTGAATCAATTTGGGACCTCAAGCACACCACCGTGGTGTTCTCGAAATCGGTACCGCATTGACAAACGTGTACTCGCTCATGTGCCATCCAACCTCGCGGCTGTACGACGACTGATCGCAGTGCACGGTCCTACGCGGAGAAGCGCTTCGTGAAAAAGTTGCACGCAACATTTCACTCTTCGTTCACCTCCTCCGCAGAAGGACATTTAAAAGTTCACTCGCTTTACACACCAATGTCAAGCATTTCGAAGTTTTTCTGCAATGAAAGTTTTTTCGCGACAGATGTTTGTCGTGCGCACTGACGACGGAATTTATTTAGGACGTGGTGTGAATGGTGACGCAACAAGTGGTCGCGAACGTTCGACGCTGGTGTTAGGTCCGAGTCGCAGTGGAAAAACGTCTTCGTTGATCGTTCCGAATCTCCTGATGACAATGCGTTCTTGCGTAGTGACGTCAACGAAGAACGACGTTGTCGAAATGATGTCGCGCACGCGACGTGAAGGTGCGACGTTGCTCTTCGATCCATCGGGAACGGTCGTAACGCCGCCGGGCGTGCACCGAATTGGTTACTCGCCAATTCGACAATCTTTGTCGTGGGACGGCGCAGTTCTGGCGTCGCGGAGCCTCATTGACATCGCGCGGCGTGGTCGCGGTGATCGCGGTGATGATCACTGGACGGAACGCGCCGGCGCGCTCGTCGCTCCGTTGTTGCACGCAACGGCCCTCCGGAATGAATCGCTCGGTCAGCTGGCGTCGCGCGTCGACGAACGACGTTGCGACGATGTTGTGCATGAATTGACGGA
>DATCFS010000060.1:0-2599 GCA_036509375.1 Acidimicrobiales bacterium | reverse complement strand
AGGAGGCCGAGGCAATGCGGTACCTCTTCAAGAAGGGGTACCCGGTGCCCGAAGTGTTCGACGTCGACGGTCCCGACATTGTGATGGCCCACTTGAGCGGCACCACCATGTTGAAGACAATGGCCCGCAAGCCACTGCAGATCGCCGAGATGGCCAAGACGCTCGCCAGATTGCAAACACGTCTGAACGCCCTAGCGCCGCCGCCGTTCCTCGACGTGAAGTTCGGGGAACCGAGCGGCATCATTCATCTCGACCTACACCCCGACAACATCATGATGACCAACTCGGGACCAGTAGTGATTGATTTCGCCAATGTCGCGGCCGGTCCGGCGAGCGCCGACGTCGCGCAGTCCTGGATCATCATGGTCACTTCGACGATTCCCGGGTCAGCACCCGAGCGCTACGCCGGCAATATCGGACGAAACAAATTCGTAAAGGGCTTCCTCAAGCACTCGGACGTTGAATTCACCAATGAACTCTTCGAGTCCGTGGCCGAGGCACGAAAGTTGGATCCCAATACCAGCGACGCGGAAAAAAGCCGCATCGATGATTTGGTAAAAACGGTCACGACGCCTCGACCCTGAGACGTGAACACTCGAAACACGACGTCACGCTGTTCTACGCGGGGATGTTGAGTGCCAACCAGTGGCCGTGGTGATGACACCATCCCCATTCGGCGGGCGTCTCACGGGGCAGCGTCACGAGCACCTGCGTCGCACCCTTTCGCGCCAACTCACTCGACCTCGATGAGGTCGGCCACTGCACCATGAAGGGAGACTCGAGGGACAACCACGCGACATTGCCCGTTGCGCATCGCCGCGTCATCTCCTCGAAGTACGACATCTGGTCGGCCTCGGAAAAGTAACCCGCGACATAACTGTTCATCACGACGGTGAGGTGCGCGTCGTCGACGGAGTCGAGTGCGTCTCCTAATCGCTCGTGCGCCGTGCCTTTCAGAATCGTGGTCGTCGGCCAGACGGGTCGGGCCTTAATGATTGCGTCCAGTCGGGCGAGCCGCCGCGGTTCCTCGGGCCAGAGGCAGGCCTGCAGCCACCGGCGATCGTCGGCGTTACCGAGGTCGAGTGGCGACGGGTCAATGCCCACCCGCGAGGCCACTCGTGGCAGCGGGACCGTTCGGCCGACCGGTGTCTCGTCTTGACAGACCAATGTCAACGGATCGTCGTCGTCGACGCGCCGTACCGGGAACTGGTCGAAGTAGAGGTTGATGCCCGCCGACGTGCCGACGTCGATGACGTTGACGACATCGGATCGTCCGTGCGCCATGTGCGCGATCACCGCTTGGAACACCGCCGAGCGACCGGGTTCGTTGGTCTGTGTGGAGCGGTGGAGTTCGTTGATGACCAACCCCGGCTCGTCCTGCACGACGGCCACGACCTGTTGCGCCGCGCCCACCGAGTCACCGAGTCGTCCGTGACGCGCGTCAAGATAGATCGGGCCGAGAATTGGATGATTATTCAGCGCCGCGAGGTGCAGGGCGGCGAGAATCAGCATCGGGTTTCGTTGTTCAACTCGAACGCTCGCCAGTAACGCCAACGCCGTTTGATCCTCTTCGAGTGCCGTCATAAGTGCGGAGTAGAACGGCAAGCGCTCGTGATCCTCGCGCGTGAAGGCAAAGTGATATCGCCGCTTCGCGTCCTCCAGATCGAGCGTCATTGTTGGCAGGATAGCCATGACTCCAGTACGAGGCGAGCGTCGTCGACGAACTACCAATTCATTTGTCGCAGAAGCATCGTAAAGTCCTGTCTGGTGAAGAAGAAACTGGCTCTGGTGCAGTTGACGCATCATCGCGAACCGAGGCTTCTCGTCTTCGGTCAGTCGATTTCGTCGTTTGGCGACGGGGTGTCATACGTGGCGCTCACGCTGCTCATTCTCGAAACCACACACAGCGCCTCGAAGCTCGCCTGGTTTTCTGCCGCGCGAATGATTCCGCTGGTGGTGTTCCTACTGCTCGGCGGTGCGATCGTCGACCGATTCTCGCGACGCACGCTGTTGTTGATTTCGGACAGTGCACGTGCTCTGCTGACCGGAGTCTTGGTCGTCATGCTCGGCACCGGCGTGCTTCGTTTTTGGGAACTGCTTATCTTCGGCGTCCTCTTCGGGTCCTTCGACGCTGTCTTCATGCCCGCCATCTCTGCGTTAACGCCCGAGATTGTTCCGGAGGATTTACTACCCGCCATGAACGCCGTGCGGCCCCTCGCCAATAATCTGATGGGCCAAATGATCGGTCCCGCGGTGGGCGGCGCGATCGCGGCGGCGAGTTTCACTTGGGCGATCGGTATTGACTGTGCCACCTTCGTCATAAGTTGCGCGTCACTCTTCGCGATGAAGCCCACGCCGGCGCCCGTGCGCACGATCGGTACGTCGATGTTCGCCGAAGTACGCGCGGGCGTTCGCTACATGCGAAGCATCAGGTGGTTTTTGACGGGACTCAGCGTCGTGACTTTCATGAACGCCCTCGTCTTCGTTCCCATGGGCGTCCTGATTCCCTACTTCTTGCTCCACGACCTGCACACCGGCAAACTCTTCGTCGGCTACACCTTCGCGGTAATGGGACTGTCGGGTGCGCTCGGCGCTCTGG
>DATCFS010000059.1:0-5524 GCA_036509375.1 Acidimicrobiales bacterium | reverse complement strand
TCTTCGAGAGCGAGAACTAGGTGTCGTGGGTTCATCGTTCGTTGTCGCCTCTTGCTGCAACATGGCGCGGGTCACGTTCTCATCGGACGGGCACTGTGACGACGAGCTGATCCTTCGTTGATTGATCGCGTGCAATTAGTGACGGTGCACGCCCCGCGACGCGGCTGTCGCTCCGATCGTCACGTGCGCCGTGCCCGAGAAGTCACGGGGAAGTACGAGTCCGTCAATGCAGATCGAGGAGCCACCAACACACGTCCCGTGAAGCTCAGCGATTATTCGGGCGCTCGCACTCTTCGATCCGTTCGTACCTGCCGAAAGTATGGATCCAACCAACTTGGCTGGAGCGACCCTCTCGGTCACGGTGACCTTGAAATGGTGTGATGAGAAGGCCGATTCGAGTTGTCGTGCGGCGTCAGCAGGATTCGAAATGGCGATGACGACATTGACGCTCGAAGCGCTCGCGGAATCGAGTGAGGCAAAGAGCGCCACCGGGACCGCAGCGACAAATACGGTGAGTGCGGCCAACGTCGTGCCGAGGCGCATACTCGGTTGTCGCACGATTCGTTCGCGCGTCGCGCCTCCCAGAAAGTTCAACGTCACGGACCACCACGGGACTCCATCATCGAGGAGGGCCGAAGCGAGCACCGTCGCTTCGTCGCCGTGGCGAAGTCGCCACCGCACTGGATAGCAACGGACCGCGGCGGCCACGACTCGACGCTCACGTGAAGGTCGCATTAGGCGGGCCTCAGTCCGAGCCGAAGTCGACCGGTCATGCTCACCCGCTCTAGGGCATCGAGATGTGAGCGCAGCGCGGCGATGCCCGAAGCGGTCACGCGGTAGGGGTGGCGTCGATCCTCGGAGGGCAGCTCCTCGATCAAGCCAAGGCGCTCGAGTCGATCAAGAGCGCCGTAAAGCGTTCCTGGCCCGAGCTGCACACCGGAGAAACCTTTGATGTCCTGGATGAGGGCGTAGCCGTGGCGCGGACCTTCGGCGAGGCTCGTCAAGATCAGAACCGACGCGTCACCGGCTCGACGCAGAACGTCGTTGGAATCCTCCGGGCTCTCTAAACGCATCTTCCTCCTCCTAGTACGATGACGAATATATCAGTCAACGTAATAGTACGACGAGTCGAAGCCGTACGCAACTAGGTCGCGGATCAGGCCTTTTCATACGATTGCCGTTCTCTACGGCAAATGGAGGTGGAGGAGGACAGTTACTCAGGTATCACTGGATTTAACGATTGCGCATTCTGGTGACCACCTCATCGACGACTTCGGAGGTCGAAGCCGAACCGCCCAAGTCGAAGGAACGAATTCCGTCCATCGCGGTCGAGAGCGTTGCGTCACGAAGGGCCTTGGACGCTTCGGTGGCGCGCTCGTCGCCCTGGATGCCGGCGTGCTCGAGAACCGCGGCGCACGCCAACAGCATCGCCATGGGATTGGCGACGTTCTTTCCCTCTAACGAAGGGGCGGTTCCGTGAGGCGCTTCCGCCATGGCGACGGTGGGCACCAGCTGCTCGTCGAGGGCGAGCAGTACCGACTCCGCTCCGGCAATTGAACCGAACATCGCGAGGACGAGGTCGCTCAGACAGTCGCCGTCGCGATTGAGCGAAGGTATGACCACCGTCTGATTCCACTGCTCGGTCATTAAACCGGCGTACGTCGCGTCGATCAACATCGGGTGATACGTGACGTGTGGGTGACGGGCCGCTGCTTTGTCCATCTCCTCTTTCAACATGCCTTCGTAGATTGCCGACACGGTCCACTTGGGTCCCCCGTAGACGAGACCGTCCATCGAGGCTGCGGTCTCAAATGCGAATTCGGCGACCGATTGGCAGGTGGACCGATCGATCCGCTCCGTACGCCACGCCGACTCGCCGATCGATCCCGGTTCGCCGTCTCGACCTTCGGCCGCACCGTAGGCGTCGCCCACGGCCATGCGAACGACTACGACGGGGTGAGAGAGCGACACCACCGGCGCGACGCCGGGGATCCGGCGGCCGGTGCGGACAATGACCTTTCCGTCGATGCCTTCGCGAAGAATGCGGTTGGGCGACCCCACGCTGCCGATCTGCGTCGGCGTAATGGTGGCAGCCTTCAGACCGAGACCGGTCTCGACCATGGCGGCTGCCGCTTCGTGAATGACACCATTGTTGGTCGCTTCGCGGTTGGCGAGGGAGAGGTCGTAACGGAGAAGCTTGACGTCGAAACCGAGCACGCTGACGTCGAGCACACGCAGGGCCTCGTCGAGTAGTTCCTGACCAGTCTGATCGCCTTCGCAGACGACAATTGAGTTTGATTTCATTCGACCACTTTACTGAAACGCAAATTTGCCCCTAAACGAAGCTTGCTCAGCGATCAACTTTCGACGGCACCCAAATGGCTGCCGTCGAGTCACCAAACCCGGTGCAGTCACCGGCCAGGTATTGGACACCGACCCAGGCGCTAATAACGGCGTCGAGGGCGTCCTCGTAACGCTTCAGGTGGCTAGCGCTCGTCGTGTCGACGTCGGCTTTGTCGGGCAACGGTAGTTCAATCTTGTTGATCGTCTTCGAGAGCTCATCGACGATCTTGTGCCAATTCTTGACGATTCGACGTTTTCGTTCCTCGGGCGTCTTGTCCTTCCAGTATTCGCTCGCCCGTCCAATCTTGTAGCGATAGCGGAAGTCCTTCTTCATGAGGTGCAAGAGAGCGGGGTGCGGGTAGACCTCGCAGATGACGTGGGGGGTCCCCACCGGTGTGTCGCACGTAGCGACCGGGTAGTCGAGCTCTCGAAAACGGTCGGTGAGGCGCTGGCCCAATGGCCCCGGTCGAGTCGGACTCGGCGAGTGCGTGCTACATCCCCTGGAACCGAACTCCTGAGAGACTTTCGCATCCGCGACCCGGCGTTTCAGGATCGGCTCTAGTGAGATCGGCATATCGACGGTTACCAAATCGATTGGTTGGTCACCGAGCAACGTACGAGCCGCGCTCATCAGGGCATTAACATCCGGTTCGCCCGAACTAGGCGTCTGGGACCAATCAACGGCCACGCCGTTCGCCAGTTTCAGGAATTGGTTGTAACTGGGACTAAGGGCAACGCACCGCCATCCCTTCTTCGTCGATTCGAGGAGGGCAACGCCGCTCGGCTCGTGATCGGTCCATGCGGGATCGAGGGCGAGGATGCTCGTCATGGAGGGCAGGTTATACCTTTCGGCCCAATCGTTTCTTATTCGGCGACCTTCGCGACGAAGTAGTGAAGGTTTGCAGTGCACCGAAGTGATGGCGGTCGCAGGGTTGCATCGAATCGTCACCGGACGGCGCAGCCGTTGCCGAATGTGCAATCACCGTGGAGAACGACTGATTCCTTCGTCGTAAAGACGAGGGATGGGGTTATTAGAACGGCGTATCCGTTGTTTCGAAGGACCACACGGCGCAAAAGGACCTTCGCCCCTTTCGACATATTTCGTGACCTCATACGTTGGGTTGGAGGGTCAAACAGTCGGCCATCGAGAACGCTCAGCGATCTTGGTGCTTCGAAGGCCCGGACGAGAGAGAGGAAAGTCTCATGAATACAGTCACTCAAATATTTGGCGATCCAACGGAACGAACCACACCGGGGTTCTTCTACTGGCTTCGCGACTCCAAGCTGATGTCACTCGCGTGGCTCGCTGTCCGCGTGTGGATTGGGATCATGTGGCTACAGGCCGGATGGGCAAAGGTCTTCGGTGCCGAAAACGCCTCTTTTCTTCACAACAATGGTCGCGGAGTGGCCGGCTTTGCCAGCGGCGGCGCCGCGGCGTACAGCTGGTGGGGGAGTTTCCTCCACAGTTTCGTACTGCCCAACGCCTCGTGGATTGCCGTGCTCGTGGCCTTTGGTGAAGTGGCGATCGGCCTCGGACTGGCCGTTGGCTTGCTCACTCGTACCGCCGCCGTCGCGAGCCTCTTGTTGCTCTTCACGTACGTGATGTCGGGGACCGCGAGCGTGTGCGCGTTCTACGCACTCTGCGCGATCATCGTCCTCGCCACGTGGAGGACGTCAAGTTGGATTGGCCTCGATGGCATCATCGCCGGTTGGCGCCAGCGTCGCCGGGCGAACATGGTTCCCGACACCGTCACCTTCACCGTGGCGGACATCGAAACACCGGTACTTGTTCCGTCGAGGTAATCATCTGTTGTACTACCGAAGAACTGCGATTGGCGAAAGCCGGTCGCAGTTCCTCATTGACGGCGAGTTAAACGCTCGCGGGTCCTCGCTACCCCAGTGCCTGGTTGAGATCGTGCCAGAGGTCCTCATGATGTTCGAGACCGACGCTCAGACGAAGAAGTCCACCCGGCACGCTCTCCTCGCCCGCCCAACGTCCCCGCCGATCGATCGTGGTCTCGACGCCACCCAGGCTCGTGCCGCCGATGACCAAGTGAAGTCGCGACACCACGCGGTCGGCCGTCTCGGCGTCAGAGACCTCAAAGGAGACCATTGCCCCAAATCCCTTCATATGCGATGTCGCGCGACTGAACCCGGGATCGGTGCTGAGTCCGGGGTAGTGAACGAGGACCACGTGGTTGTGATGACTGAGCCGCTCCGCGAGTATCGCCGCGGTGCTTTGTTGTCGTTCAAATCGAACCGGCAACGTCCGAAGACCTCGCAACGCGAGGTAGGACTCCATGACGCCGGGTATCGCACCGTACTGCGTTCGCCACCCGACGAGTTCGTCGCGGCGCTCTTCGTTGGGCACAATAACGGCGCCCATCAGGAGGTCGGAATGTCCCCCAATGTACTTAGTGGCCGAATGCACGACGGCACTGGCACCGAGCGCCAGGGGCTGTTGCGACAGAGGAGTCGCGAACGTGTTGTCAACGACGGCGGAGAGGCCGCCGTTGCGCGCCGCCGCGAGAATGGCTGGGAGATCGGCGATCCCGAGCATCGGATTGGTGGGGGACTCGAGCCAGAGGAGGTCAACGTCGGCGAACAACGACAGCACCTCGTTGGTGTTGACCACGTCGACCGGGTGCGAAGAGATTCGTCCCTCATTTGTCAGTTGTTGGAGCATTGCGCGCGTGCCGTTGTAGCCGTCACCGGGATAGGCCACGCGAGATCCAACGGGGAGCGACGCGAGAAGCGCGGAGACCGCAGCCAGCCCGGAGGCGAAGGAAACGCAGTATCCGCCCTCGAGTTCGCCGAGTGTCTCTTCGAAGGCGCTCCACGTGGGGTTGCCCCAGCGGCCGTAGCCGAGGGTTCCGCCGTCACGGTAGGTCGACGCGAAGGTCGGAGGTACGTTGAAGGGCCCCCCGGGCGCATGGTCACGTCCGGCCACGATGGCGATGGTTTCGGGATGCCAGTGTGCACGTTCTTCCATCACTTCAGTATGGCGGAGGCGGTGTGGGCTTCGTAGAAATGATAAAACCCTGTCCCCGCCACGAAGGCGGGAAGAGGGTTGGTTACGTACGACTATTGCTCGTCGTCGGCCAGGATGTGGTAAATCGCGCGTCGCGCGTCAGTGAGAACCGCTGCCGCCTTTTGCGTCTGCACGTCCGAACCGGCGTGG
>DATCFS010000058.1:0-7231 GCA_036509375.1 Acidimicrobiales bacterium | reverse complement strand
CTCGCCGGTCCTCGCCGGGGCCCGGTAGCGAGACCGAGTACGTGGCGTCGGGACCGTCGAGGAGCCAGGCGATGACGCCATCGTCACCTTCGTAAATAGGACTCGGCGACGTCTGTCCGCGCATCGCCCGGTCAACGGCCTCGATCGCTCCCTTTCCCGCGAACGCCGGCGCGTAGGCCTTCCAACTCGAAATCTCTCCCTTACGTGACTGACGCGTGGCGGTCGAGGTGTGCAGGGATTGACCGAGTGCTTGGTACACCACGCCCACGTCGAGAGCGAGCAGCGAGCCGATCCCGGCGACGACCGAGGGACCTAGATGCGCCACGTGGTCGATCCGGTGGCTGTGCAAGTCGATGGCCCGAGCAAGTTCAATTTGGACTTCGTACGAAGTGGCAATGCCTCGCACGACGTCGTGCCCGGCGACGTGATACCTCGATGCCAGGTGCTGCGCGACGGCGAGAATGGGAGGAATGCCGTCACCGGGGTGCGCGTACTCGGCGGCCAAGAACGTGTCGTGGAAGTCCAGCTCGCGTACGGCCACACCATTTGCCCACGCGGCCCACTCCGGAGAGACGCGCACGGTGTGAGGTTCGCCCATCACCGTCGCGCCCGGCGACGCCGTGTGACAGCGCGCCTGGTCGCGAGCTGCGCTCACTGGCGCACGCCCGATGGATGCGGCGGCCACGGCGGCGTCATCAATGATCCGATTGACGACCATTTCGGCGACCTCATCACTGACCACGACATCATCGATGGCCACCTCGGCGATCTTCCACGCCAACTGCTCCTCGCGCGCGAGCAGTTCGTCACTGCGGTGGACTCGAACGGAGTGGTCGATCACGGGATTCTTCGGGTAATGGCCGCGCTGGCTCGCTTCAGCTCCGCGATTAAGGCGTCGGAGTCCATCGGGATGTCCTCGATCATTCCCGCGACCTGTATCGAGGCGACCACCTCGCCAAGTCGATTGAAGACGGGTACGGCTATCGACACCTCGCCGATGTCGCCTTGACCCTGTCCAAAGGCGTAGCCCCTTACTCGAATTGACTCCAAACTCTGTACGAACCCGGGACGATCGAGTACTTGGCCACTCGCAAGGGAGACGTTCTCAACTCCCTCCAACAATCGTTCGAGATCGTCGGGATCCAAGGAGGCGGCAAATACTCGCGCACCCCCCACCATCAGCGACACCTGTTCGCCCAGTGGTAACTGGTAGCGGGGCGCCGGCGTACTGAGAATGCGCATGACGAGGACCTGTGAGAGGTCATTGCGTAAATACAACATCGAAGTGAGCGCCGTCGATGCGGTCAGTTCCAAGAGCACGGGCTCGGCCAACTGCGTAATGCTATTCGTATGCAGATACGTATTGCCGTTGATGAACGACGAGAGTCCCAATCGGTACTGCACGCCCTCTCGTTCCACGTAGCCGTGACGGATAAGCAGATTGACTATTCGTTGCGTCGTCGCGAGATGCAATTGGGCCGCCGTCGAGATCTCCGTGAGCCTCATTGGGGCGCGGCCTTCTCGCAGAACTCGAAGAATGATGAAGGGTCTGTCGAGCGACCGAACTCCACTAACCGACGCGCCGTCTGACCCGGCCTCTTCGCCTCGATCGTCGACGTCGCTCTCGGCAGGCAGGTGTTCTTGGTGCGACGTCACGTGCGTCACTGCCGTCTCATGCGCCGAACAAATTAACGTCGCCAATAGAAATTGTCCGTTGCGAGTCGCTGTCGATGAGTGAGCGCAGTGGTGACTCGATCGGAGCTCGCCACGGTGAAGGGGCGTCGCGGTACACCTCCGGGCCGCGACGAAAGTGCTGCGCTTGTTCCTCGGTCTCGATGAAGGGCAACGTCATTGGAAAAAGCTTTTCACCTCGCGGCCGCGGACCGGCTTTGGAGACGTGGCCCCACAGGGTGTGCCCTACGACCTCCTCCGCCAAGGCAGCCGATTCGATGATCCGGTCAATGTCGACGCCCGTGCGGATGCCGAGTTCCTCCAAGAAGTCCACGAGGTCTTCGGTGGCAATCATCCTCGTCATTCTCCCGTGACCGGCATAGGGGCAGCCCCCCATGCCGCCAATCGAACTGTCCAGTACGAGGGTGCACGCGACGTCCAACGCCTGCAGTGCAGCGTACGCGGAGAGCAGCGCGGTTCCTCTCGCGTCGTGCAAATGAAGATGGATTCTCGTGATGTTCGGCCAGCGCGCGCGGAGTGCGGTCACCATCGAGGACACCTGGTCGGGCATGTTCCACCCCATGGGGTCGCCAATCCACACCCGATCTACTTCGATGCCGGCCGCCTCCCAACTCTCAATTTGGTGGGCGAGCATTTCCAGTCGATACGTTTCGTCAAAGGGCCCGAGCCAATTCGAGCCCCACGCGGCATTAATGCCGACGCCGGCGCTCACCACTCCGTCAGCCAGCGCTTGCGCGATGGTGGCGTTCCAACCCTCGATCTCCGACTGCTGGGAACGATTGGTGTTGCGCCGTACGAAAACATCGCACAGGTGGACCAGGGTCTGGGGAACGACCGACGACTCACACAACGGTGGCATGTAGCGTCGCATTCTCTCTCGCCCCTGATCGTTGAGGGCCAGTGCCGTATAGCGAACTCCCTCCACCGGGGTGAACCGAGACACCACTTCTTCAATGGCGGCCATCTGGGGTGTCCACTTTGGGCTCACGAACGAACCCACGACGATGGTCCTGAGGCCCGTGCGCGACAAGGAATTGAGCAGTGCGACTCTTTCATCCACCGTAATATCGGCGCTCTCAATCTGCATTCCCTCTCGCATGCCCTCTTCGACTATTTCGACCGTAGGGTACTGCTGCTGGTCGACTCGCCCCGGCGTTGACGGATGATTCACCCTAAACCACCCTCGCATCGTGCAACTCTGCGATGGTCTCGGGTGAGTACCCGAGTTGCAGCAGGATCTCGTTCGTGTGTTGACCGAGCAGCGGCGGCGCCATCGACGGCGCCAACGCTTCGGAGTCAACGTGCACCCCAGAGCCAACCAACGACACTTTCTCGTGACCGGGTAGATCGATCACCACGTCGTGTATGAGTTGACGCTCAATGACCTGCGGTTGCGAGAGCGCATCGCCGATAGAAAGGACCCGGCCCACGGGAACGCTCGCCGCGGAGAGTTCCTCCTCCCACTCCGCTGCGCTGCGAGTTTGCAGCACTGACTCGAGTGCCTCGGTGAGTTCATCGCGGTTGAGTTTGCGATCGGAGCGACTCGCGAATCGGGGATCGCCCAGAAGTTCGACGCAACCAAGGACACGGCACAGGGACTCAAACTGCCGCTGCGAGTTCGCGGCAATGTTTAAAAGTCCCTTGCCAGTTTGAAAGGTGCCGGAAGGCGACGACGTCGCATTGTGATTCCCAGCGCGCACGGCAGTTCGATTGGTGACTAATTGATCTGAAACCACCCATCCCATGGATGTGATCGCGGTTTCGAGCATTGAGACGTCCAAGAACGTGCCGACGTCGTCGCGTGTGCGCCGTACGAGCGCCGCACAGATGGCCATCGCCGCGGCGAATCCACCAATCGTGTCGCACAAGGGAAAACCGATGCGTGTCGGTTCACCGTTGGGCGTGCCGGTCACGTCCGACATGCCGGCCAATCCCTGGACGATCTGGTCGTACGCGGGGCGATCAGCGAGGGGACCCTCTTGGCCGAAGCCCGTGATGGCGCAGTAGACCAGACGGGGATTGATCTCGTGGATTCGCTCCCACGTGAAGCCGAGGCGACCGAGAACGCCGGGCCGCATGTTCTCGACCAATACATCGGCGCTCTCGAGAAGCCGAACGAAAATCTCTTGGCCCTTTTCGAACTTGAGGTCCACAGCAATTGAACGCTTGCCGGCGTTTTGGGCGAGGAACGAGGCGCCCATGGAGATCCACGCCAATGCCGGGTCCTCGCCCATCTCTCGAGCGAGGTCGCCGGTGCCCGGAATCTCAATCTTGATGACGTCGGCACCGAAGAGACTCAGTTGGAACGAACTGAACGGCCCCGAGAGCACGGTGGTTAGATCAAGTACACGGGTTCCTTCGAGTAGTCCTGGCACTGATCGATCCTCACTGATTTTTCCAACTCCAGATGTTGGTGATTGCAAATTCGACGGGGTCGTCCACGGAGCACCGCGGGCATCCGTTGGGGCGAACGATCGCAGTTCGTGCGGACCGCTCGCCCCAACGGATAGGGGAAAATACCTGCTGGCCTACCCTTCCTTGGCGACCACCGTCGCCAACTGCGCGGGGTCAACCGTCGCCCGAGTGACGTTGTTCAGCGATGAGTCGAAGCCCTCCATAACGAATCCACTGAAGACGTTGTGGAACTTATTGAAGTCGTCATTGCCAGCAGCACCGTTGTAATTGATCTTCTTCCCGTGCTTGATGAGCGCCTTGCATTGCGCGTACGAGCTGCAGACCGTGCCGGGGGGATTGGACACCTTGGTGATGTCCTTCACCCAAACCTTGGGGTTGGTCGACTTGGCCAGGTCCATCGCCAACGAAGCGATGACAATGGAGTCGTACTCGTTGAACGTTGTCGGCAAGATCGTCGTCGTTCGCCACACGGACTGGTAGTCAACCAGGAAGTGGTTGTACGCGTTGTTGGTCACCGATGGCGACGCCGGAAGGGCCGCCGTCAACTCAGTCGACGCCGTAGGACCGAACGCCTTGGCGTACGCACCTTGGGGGGCCGACTGGAGGTCGTCACCGATCCACGGCACGTTCATGTAGCCGAGTTGCTGTCCATCCGAGAACAACGTGGCGGCAGTATTTGAGTCCATCGAGTCGAAGACGACTGAAGGGTTGCCCGCGAACGCCTGCGTCAACTCCGTGCTGTACGACGACTGACCTGGCGTGAGCGTGATGTTCTGCTGCACCGTGCCGCCGAGCGCGGTGTACGCGGCCTTGAGCGGAGCGATGAATCCCTGTGAGTTGTCCGAGTTGTCGAAGATGAACGAAGCCGTCTTCAATCCCTTGCTGATGGCGTAGTACGCCATTGCAATTGCCTCGTTCGAGTCCGACGATGATGTGCGGAACACGTACGGGTAGCGCATGGTGTCCAACGTGGTGAGACCACCGACCATGAAGTCGACGACATTGTTCGGCTTGAACTGATTGATGACCGCCTCGATCGTCGGCGAGAACGGTCCAATGATTACCGTCGGGTGACTCAGCTCGAGCTTGCGAAACGCTGGGAGCGCGTCAACTGAGTCGGCCGCATCATCAACGTAGGAGCTCTTCAACTTTTGGTTGTTTAGCACGCCGCCGTTGTGATTGACCTCATAGATTCCCACGGCCACGCCGTGGGTACCCCACTGCGACAACAGTGACTTTGAACCCGTGAAGGGGAACATGCCCCCGACCACGAGCGTCTTGGGCTTCGCCGCGGCCGTCGAAGGACTGGAAATGAGACCCACCCCGCCGATTGACAACACTGTCGCGAAGGCCACCACAGTGGTCATTCCCCGACGCTGTCCCCGTATCCATCTAGTTACATTCATCTGGTACTTCCCCCTTATTGGTTTTACTTAGTGACAACGGGACTCTCCCGCTGCCAAATCTCATTTCAGGTCGGCCCGCCCGAGGAATATCGAAGCTAAGTCGAGTGACGCAATATCTGATGCAGGTCCGTGGACGTGGTTCGAGCCAGCGACAAAAATGTGAACGAAGTCGGCGTGCTTGAGGGCACGTTCCACGTTTTGCTCCACGACGAGCACCGCCGTGCTCGATGTGCGGATCTGTTCAATCTGGTTCCATACGACGTCGGTGTAGGCCGGCGAAAGTCCCGCGGTCGGTTCGTCGAGCATGATGACGGTAGGTTCGACCATGAGGGCTCGGGCAATTGCGAGCAAGTTCTGTTGCCCGCCCGAGAGAAATCCCGCCTTTTTTTCGCGCGCTTTGTCGAGATCGCTGAAGATGGCGAAGATCTCTTCCATTCGTGCGTCGGTGTTGCCCTTGGCTGCGAAGCCGCCAACTTCAAGGTTCTCGCGTACCGTCAGGCTCTTGAAGACATTGTCGTTCTGGGGCACGTAGACGAGGCCGTTGCGCGGAATCAGGTGACCTGGCATCTTGGTGATGTCAAGGTCGTTCACCTGAATCCGACCCGTAGAACACCGAAGGATTCCAACGAGTGTTTTGGCAAACGTCGATTTACCCGCACCGTTCGGACCAATAATCGTCGTAATCGTGCCCAACTCCGCAGTGAGCGAGATGCCGTTGATAATCGGCGTACGACCGTATCCGGCCGTGACGTTCTCAGTTAGTAGTGCTGGCATCGATCACCTCACCCAAATAGGCCTTGACCACTTCTTTGTTCGCCCGCAACTCGCTCAAACGTCCGGTCGCTAACGTGCGACCCTCCGCCAAGACAATGACGTGGTCACAGATCTTCTCGACGACGTTGAGGTTGTGCTCAATCATCAAAACGGTCACACCTTGGGCCTTGAGATCGAGGATGTAACCACCAATCCGCTCGATGAGGGCCGGATTGACGCCCGCCATTGGCTCGTCCAGGAGGAGTATCTTCGGTGACGCCATGACCGCTCTCGAGATCTCGAGCAACTTCTTCTGGCCACCGGACAACTCTCTGGCTCGATTGTCGCGCAGGGCGTAGAGACCGTAGGTCCGCAGGACTTCGAGCGCCCGCTCGACATTGAGCTTCTCCTCGCGCTTGGCGATTCCCGGACGAAACAGCAGATTGAAGAACGACTCGCCCGCCTGGTCTTTGGGCGCGACCAACATATTCTCCAGCACGGTCAGCCCACCAAACTCACGCGATAGCTGAAACGTGCGCATCAAGCCGAGTCGTGCGATTCGGTGACTCTCCCAGTTCGTCACGTCGGTGTCGCCGAGGTGTTCGCTTCCGCTGTCGCAGTTCATTGAGCCTGAGAGGATGTTGACGACCGTCGTCTTTCCCGCACCGTTTGGTCCGATGAGCGCCGTGATCTGATTCTTCGGGACGCTGAACGTCGCCCCGTTAACGGCCCGCACGCCTTGAAATGCCTTCGTCAAGTCCTCACAACGAAGAGCCGAGTCGCCGTCAGGAATCGCAGAGATCCCCGGTTGAACGCTTTCACTCATGACCGGTGCCCCCTACTTCAATCTCGTTCGTGGTTACAAAGGCCAGCTTGGCGGCTTCCGTAAGTGTTCGCGACTTGGACTTGAAGAGTCGATCACTGAACTTGCTCGGTGACTCGCCGCCGCGACGAATCGGCTCGGG
>DATCFS010000057.1:0-7498 GCA_036509375.1 Acidimicrobiales bacterium | reverse complement strand
AGGCGAACCGCGCCGTGAGATGGAGCGTCGAGGACGCGCCGAGTGCCTACGTCGCCCAACAGGTGAAGGCGATCGTCGGCATCGAAATCGACGTGGTTTCCATACAGGGGAAGGCGAAACTCTCGCAGAATCGTCCCGATGTCGATCGCGACGCCGTACGCGACAACTTGGCGACCGGTTCATTGTCGGAGCGCATCGTCGCCGAGCACATGAAGAACCATGAGTGACACGACACTGACGATCCGACGTTGCGTCCTCGACGACTGGCGCGAACTTCGCGCCATTCGTCTCGAAGCGCTCGCCGACACACCCGCGGCGTACGGTTCGACCTTTGAGGAGTGCAGCCGGTGGAGTGACCAACAGTGGATGAACACGGCGTTGAACCGTCTGTTCTACTTGGCCGAGTGTGACGGCAACGTCGTCGGCATGGTCTCGGGCGGCCTCAACGATGCCCATCCGGGGACTCGTTGGCTGTACGGCATGTACGTCACGCCGTCGGCGCGCGGCACCGAGACGGCGGCCCGCCTCGTTGATACCGTCTGTGAGTGGGCGCGCAACGAGGGAGTGAACGAGGTGTACCTCCACGTGACGTCGACCGTCGCCCGGGCCCGTGCCTTCTACGAAAAGGTCGGTTTTCGCCCGACCGGCCATTCATTCACGATGGACCGCGATCCCTCGCTCACGTTGATTACCTTGGTGCGCGACCTTGACTGAAGAACTGCGTGTCGAGCTCGTTGAAGCGAGCGATTTGCACGCGCTCCGCCAACGAGTGCTGCGTAATGACGACCCGCTGTTGTACCACCCCGACGCCCGAGACGACGAACCGAGTTCACTGCACTACGGAGGGTTCCTCGCCGACCGACTCGTGGTCAGTGCCTCGTTCTTTCCTTCCGCGCCCCCGATGAATCCGTCACTCACCACGTATCAACTTCGCTACATGGCAGCGGACTTTGACGTACAGGGCCGCGGGTACGGCGCACTGGTCCTCCAGTTCGCGGAGGATCACTTGCGAGCCAGGGGTGTCGGACAGATCTGGGCTAACGGGCGCGACACCGCACTCGGTTTCTACCGAACTGTCGGGTGGCGAAGCGTCGAAGGTTCCGAGCACCTCAGTGCCGAGACTGATCTACCGCACACCATCATCTTCAAACGGTTGACCGGTGACGACGAGGCCGAGTAGGCCCCGGTTTCTTAACTAAGTTGAAGAGATGCGAAAGTACCTGATCGGTCTCATTGTCGTCCTCGTCCTTGCCATCGCAGTCCTCCTGTTCGTGCACTACCACAAGGCGAACGTCGCCACGTCAACGACCACGTCAACGACGACCACGACCGCGCCGAAGTATCCCACCGCGCCCCTGACGGGACTGGCCGACCCAACGGGCATCTCCCTCAAACGACCGGCCCTCACGGTGAAGATTGAGAACACGCCCGAAGCGTTGCCACAGTGGGGCATCGATCAGGCCGACGTCGTCTACGAGGAGATCGTGAACGGCGGTATCACTCGATTGGCGGCCATCTTCAACTCTCACGCCCCCGTGAAAGTGGGACCGGTTCGCTCGGTGCGTCCAACCGACACCCAGGTCGTGTGGCCGCTCGGTGGCATCTTCGCCTACTCGGGCGGAGCGCCCTACGCGGTCGCGAGCATCTCAACCGCGCCGGTGAAGTTGGTCGACGAGTCGAGCGCCGGCTCCGCCATGTACCGCGACCCGACCCGCTACGCGCCCCACAATCTCTTTGCGATTGCTCCAAAACTGTTCACGTTCGCCGGTACGCCGGTGCCCCCACCGGATCTCTTCACCTATCTCACGGCCACGCACCAGTTCTCCGGTCGTCCGATGGCCAGTTTCACGGTGCCTTTCCCGAGCATCTACGGCGTGACCTGGACGTGGGACGCGACGAGTCGCTCGTGGGACCGCACGTTGTTCGGTAACGCCGACATCACTGGTACCGGCGTTCGCGAGTCGCCGAAGAACGTCGTGGTCATGTACGTCAATTACGTGAACGGCATTGGCACCGAGGCCTCCTACGCGAACCTGCAGGGAACGGGGACGGCCGCATTCTTCGCCGACGGTAAGGAGACCGTCGGCACGTGGTCGAGGGGACCGTCAAAGGGCGACGTGATTGTCTATAAGACGGCGAAGGGTACACCGGTCGCCCTGACGCCGGGCCAGACCTGGGTCGAGCTCCTCAACACGGGTGCGATTCTTTCGCTTAAGCCGTAACGGCGTTCGCCAATCGCTGCAACGTCGCTTCCATACCGAGGCGGTTGCGTTCCGGGAAACCAAGGGCGGTGATGACGAAAGCCCACGGCTTGTCATAGTTGAAGGACTCGGTGACCTGCGTTCCGCCATCGACTTCGACGAGGTCGTAGCGCCATACGAACTGAGCGAAGTGATGCCAGGCGATGCAGCTGTTCTCCTCGAAGACCACGACACGATTGGTCGTGTGATAGCCCAGACCAATCTTCATGTCCATGGAAAACGAGGAGCCGAGTGCCAAACGCGTCGGTCCACGACGCACGCCGGTCACGGTGCCCGATCCGTCTAAGAGGACGTGTTGGGCCGGCGTCGCGAGCAGATCGAAGATTTTCGGCGCCGACGCCGCGATGAGTCGGGTCGCCGAAACGCAGCGTGTCTTTGACATTCGCCCAGCGTAGGGTGGTTGCTGGACAGAGTGAACGGAGCGTCATGCGGTACGAAGAGCAGATGATCACGGCGTCGGACGGCCGACAGTTGCAGGTCGCCACACTGGGCGAGCCAACCGGCCGGACGGTGTTCTTTCATCACGGTACGCCCGGCTCCGCGTCACTGGTGCGCACGCTGGCACCACTCGCCGAAAGTGGCGAACTCTTCGTGATCACGATGTCGCGCGCCGGCTACGGTACGTCATCGCGACAGGAAGGTCGCACGGTGGCGAACGCGGCGGGTGACACGACGAACGTGCTCGACGCCCTTGGACGCGAGGACTACGTGGTCGTCGGATGGTCGGGTGGCGGTCCACACGCCCTGGCCTGCGCCGCCCTCGACGCTGCGCGCTGTACCGCGGCGTGGTCGATCGCCGGGGTCGTACCGATCAGCGCCGACATCGACTGGACCGAGGGCATGGGACCTGAGAATCTCGAAGAGTTCGCGCTCGCCATGGCCGGCGGACCGGAGTACGAACCGTACGTCGCGGCCCAGGCGGCCCACTTCGCCGAAGCGACCGAGGGCAACGTGATTGAGTTATTCGGCGGGCTCCTCTCCGATCCCGACAAGGCGACACTCGCCAATGACGACGCCCGCGAACTTTTCGCCGACTCGCTTCGCCAGGGGTTCTCGAACGGCTACTTCGGCTTCTTCGATGACGACCGCGCGATGTTGAGTGAGTGGGGATTCGATCCCGCCACCATTTCGATTCCGGTCGCGGTCTGGTACGGCAACGAGGATCTCATGGTTCCTTCCAAGCACGGTGAATGGCTGCTTCGAACTCTGAAGAACGTGAACGAGCATCACTATCCGAGCGAAGGACACCTTTCGATCATTGCCAATCATTTTGACGAGTTAACTGCCGACATCACCAACGCGACGAAGTCCTCGTGACGGCCGTGACGTCTGTTCTCGGAGCGACGTGCGCCTAGGCAACCTCTACGGTCCGGACGCCACCTTTCTCGGCGTCCCCGGCGCCGACCCCGACGACCCGAGTGAGTGGTCGACGTCGGGTGCGGCCATCATCGGAGCGCCCTTCGACGGTGGGACGTCGCATCGGCCGGGCGCGCGCTTCGGCCCCCAGGCAATACGCATCACGGACTATCTCCCACACGATGGCAAACGGCCCAGCTTGGCGCTCGGTGTTGACCCCCTGGTCGACCTCGCCGTCGTCGACCTTGGCGACGTCGAGATGCCCTCCGGTGAGACCGAGAAGTCACTTCGACGTTTAGAGGACCTGGTCACGACCGTCGCCAGCGCCGGCGTCATTCCCGTCATCCTTGGTGGGGATCACACCATTGCGCTACCCGACGTCACCGGCGTGGCACGGCACGTGGGTTGGGGACGGGTTTCGGTGATCCACTTCGACGCCCACGCCGACACCGGCGACAGTCAGATGGGTTCGCTCTACGGACACGGCACTCCGATGCGACGACTGATTGAATCGGGCGCCTGTCGCGGGGACCGATTTCTCCAGATAGGACTGCGCGGGTACTGGCCCGAACCCGAAACCCTGGACTGGATGGCGACCCAGGGCATGCGCTCGTTCGAAATGACCGAGATCGTGAGTCGTGGACTGGACGCCGTGTTGGATGAAGCGATGGGCATTGCAACCGACGGCTGCGACGCCGTCTTTCTTTCCGTGGACGTTGACGTGGTCGACCCCGGTTCGGCGCCGGGCACGGGCACGCCCGAGCCCGGGGGCCTCTCGAGCCGTCAACTTCTCGATGCGGTGCGACGTATTGCGATGGCGACACCGCTGGGTGGCGTTGACGTCGTGGAGGTCTCGCCCCCGTACGACCACGCCGAGATCACGGCCTATCTCGGCAATCGAATCGTTCTTGAAGCGCTCGGGGGCATTGCGTGGCGTCGTAAATCGGAGCGCGGTGAACCGACACGAATGCCGAGCGACCCCCTGCTGAAGGGCCGCTAGTCGCGCATCGTGTCGAGGATTTGATCGACCAGTTCGTCGGTGGTATTGGGGTGCAGGAACGCGAATCGCCCAACGGTCTCGCCCTCCCACTTGGTGGGCGTCACGAAGGCAATCTGGTCGCGCAGTAACTGGTGGCTCCACTCGGTGTACTGCTCGCTCGACCAACCGAGACGACGGAAGAGGACAATGGAGAGGCTCACCGGCCGCACCATTTCTACGTGATCGAGCTCGTCGATCTTCTTCGCAGTTCGGTGCGCGAGGTCGACGGCGCTCTGGACGGCGCTCTCGTAGGCGTCGGTGCCATAGGTGACGAGCGAGAACCAAAAGGGGAGGCCCCGGGCGCGACGCGAAAGGTGGATCGCGAAGTCCGACGGGTTCCACTCGTAGTGCTCGTCGTCGCTCGAGTGCAAGATGTCGAGGTAGCCGGCCTGCTGGGCCAGGACCTTGCGGGCGACGGTCGGGTTCCGATAGACCAGCGCGCAGCAGTCGAGCGGACCAAAGAGCCACTTGTGGGGATCGACAATGAAGCTGTCGGCGTAACGAAGACCTGCGAGGAGGTGACGCTCGGAGGGTGAGAAGAGAGCGGCGCCGCCGTAGGCCCCGTCGACGTGGAACCAGAGGTCGTGCTCGCGCGCGTAGCTACCGAGACCTTCGAGGTCGTCGACGATGCCGGCGTTGGTCGTGCCCGACGTCGCGACGACGCCGATCACGCTGCCGGGATTCGGGTCCGCCGCCATCGCCGCTTCGAGACTGGCTCGCGTGAATCGGTGGTCGTCGGTCGTCACGATGAGGGGCTCGATGCCGAGGACGTGGAGCGCCTTGCCGATGCTCGAGTGGGCGTCCGAAGAGATGGCGTAACGCACTTCGTGGGGCGCCAGTTCGGGGTGCTTCGCACGTCCGACGTCGCGACCAACGGTGAGACTCGAGAGGTTGCCGAGCGAACCTCCCGAGACGAATGCGCCGCCCGAACCCTCGGGCATCCCCGCCAAGTGCGCGATGAATTCGAGTGCGAGGTTCTCGGCCATGACGACGCCACTCGACTCGAGCCAACTGGTGCCGTTCAGGCCCGAGCAGGCGACCACCATGTCGAAGAGTAGGGAGTTCTTCGTGGGGGCGTTGGGAATGAACGCGAGGAAACCGGGCGAGTCAATCGACACGACCGCGGGCGCCAGTTCGTCGCGGAAGAAGTCGAGTATCTCATCGGCCCCGCGACCATGGGTTGTGATGAAATCCTTCATGTCGCCGGGAGGGAATGCGTGCAGACTTCCGAAGTCGAGTGGCACCGGATCCATTGAAAGTCGGTCCCGGCAGTACTCAAAGACCTGGTCGGTCAGTTCGGCGTTGTAGTTGAACATTGGGTGCCCCATTGCACGGCCTTTCGATTTTGATCCCTGTCCATCGTATGCACTCAAACGACCTGCTCACGAACGCCTCAATTCCCGCAACGAGTGCGCGAAAGCCGGTGTATCGCCGAGGGATTCAGACGAGGGTGTCGACACGAAAGCCGTCCGCGCGACCCGGTGACCCGAAAGTACGCCGGAAGGACTTAGATTGAAAACTCCATGTCCCTCCCACAAAGCAACCTTCACACCGAGCCACTACCCGCGCAAAGCGCTCGGCGCCGCTACGTCATTCTCGCGATATGTTCGATGAGTCTGTTGATTGTGGGGCTCGACGTCACGATCGTCAATGTCGCGCTCCCTTCCATCAAGGGTGATCTGCACGCGTCGATTTCGGGGCTGCAGTGGATCATTGACAGCTACACATTGGTGCTGGCGAGTCTCTTGATGCTCTCGGGCTCAACCGCCGACCGATTGGGGCGTCGGCGAACCTTCGTGCTTGGACTCTCAGTGTTCGTCATCGCGTCATTGCTGTGCAGCGTCGCGCCGAATCTCACCCTGCTGATTGCGTTTCGTGCCTTGCAGGCGGTTGGTGGCTCGATGCTGAACCCCGTCGCGATGTCCATCATCACTAATACGTTCACGGTGCCGCGCGAGCGAGCTCAGGCCATCGGTGTGTGGGCCGCGGTCATGGGCCTGAGCATGGCTCTCGGGCCGGCCGTCGGGGGGCTGCTCGTCGATTCGGTGGGATGGCGTTCGATCTTTTGGGTGAACATTCCCGTTGGAGTGTGCGCGATTGTTCTCTCACTGCTTTTCATTCCCGAGTCGCGAGCGGCACGACCACGTCGCGTGGACATCCCGGGTCAGATCCTGGTGATCACGCTTCTCTCCTCGCTCACCTACGGGATAATCGAGGCCCCCGAACGGGGCTGGACTCCACGCCAATTCTCGCGGCCTTCATCGCGGCGGCGCTCTCAGTGATCGCGTTGCTCTGGTTCGAAGATCGCCGCGACGAGCCCTTGATCGACGTCCGATTCTTTCATTCGATTCCGTTTGCGTCAGCGACGGCCCTAGCCGTGGCCGCGTTCGGATCACTCGGAGGATTCCTCTTTTTGAACACGCTCTATCTTCAAGATGTCCGAGGCCTTTCGGCACTGCATGCCGGACTCGACACGTTGCCGATGGCCGTGACGGCCATGATCGTGTCACCGATTTCCGGTCGTATGGTCGGAAAGAGCGGCTCGCGCGCGCCACTACTTACCGCGGGGGTCACGATGACCGCTGGCAGCGCGATGTTGACCGTGATCTCGCCCTCCACTTCGTTCACCTGGCTCTTCGCGGCCTACGTGCTCTTCGGTGCGGGCTTTGGTCTCGTGAATCCACCGATCACGCACACGGCGGTCTCGGGCATGCCTCGCGACCAGGCCGGCGTGGCGTCGGGTATTGCGTCCACCTCTCGTCAGGTCGGCCAAACGCTCGGTGTGGCGATCGTGGGAGCAATTGTCACGGCGGGCGTCAGCGAGCACGTTCATCCCGATCTC
>DATCFS010000056.1:0-2044 GCA_036509375.1 Acidimicrobiales bacterium | reverse complement strand
AGGCCTTCACGCTCGAAGGGAAAGATCTCCCAACCGGTCATTCGAGAGAGCGGGAGACGGCCTTCGCTGTTAGCGGTCGCCATTGCCAATGTGTAGAAATCGGTCGGATCGAGTGGCATTGCCTGAATATAGGTCACGGCGTGGGAAAATCTGAGGTCGGTTAGTTTGTCGGCACCTTCGCGCGGGTTGGATTCGAGATTCCCCCGAACGTGCGAAATGGTAGTGAACACGTCGAGACAAACCCCATACGGATGAGTGCCCGTCATGACGACCTGGCGTCCTAGCGAAGGTTTGCCACTTCTGCGTATCGAAAGCACGTGGGATGGTGATCATTGACGAGACCGGCGGCCTGCATCAGCGAATAACACGTTGTCGGTCCGACGAAGCGAAAGCCGAGCTTCTTCAGCCCTTTGCTCATGAGAGCTGACTCGGGCGTTGACGCCGGAAGGTGGGGATCATGCGTCCAGTCGCGCTGCAACGGTTGACCGCCAACGAACGACCACAACGTGTCGTTGAGCGTGCCCGAAACGCTGTGGAGATCCACGAGCGCACGGGCATTATCAATCGTCGATTCAATCTTGCCTCGGTGGCGGATGATCTCGGGGTCGAGCACGAATCCGTCCACGTCCTTGTCCGTGAACGTCGCGACGACCTCGGCATCGAAATTCGCGAACACGCGGCGATAACCCTCACGCTTACGCAAGACCGTGAGCCAACTCAGTCCCGATTGGGCACCCTCGAGTGTGAGGAGTTCGAACAGCGCACGGTCGTCGTGCTCGGGCACGCCCCACTCTTCGTCGTGGTACCACGCTTCGCCACCTTCCGCCCACGAGCATCGCATGGGGATACCGTAACAATTGCCAGGTCACACGTGACGAGAGGGCCGCTTCTACATTCCTCGTCAGCGGTGGTGCTTCGACCAATTGCGGTCGCGTTTGTAGAGGGTGGGGAACTGGGCGCGTCGATGCGCGTACAGCGAGTTCACTCCGGCGTTCGGCTCGAAGGTTCTACCCGTTGGACACAGCGCCGCGACCTCATCCAAGTGATGACTCCCGAGCGTGACGCCGGCCATCAATGCCGCGCCACGAAGTTGGGCGACCATTGGTTGGGGCACCTGTTCGACGGTGCGGTCGAGCGTGTCGGCGAATATCTGACACCATTCGCCGGACTGGGCACCGCCGCCCAGGAGTCGAAGCGGCGTGAGCGTGCGGCCCGCGAACTTCTCCACGTAGCCGAGCAGCCACGCGCTGTTGGACGCCACACCTTCGAGGACGGCGCGCACGAGGTCGGCGGTCGTGGTCGTGACGGAGAGATTGGTAAAACCGGCGCGCAGGAAATGGTTGCCGACGGGTGAGCGCTCTCCGGCGAGCCACGGTGTGAAGAGCACCCCTCGTGCGCCGGGCGGTGACGTCATGGCCAGTGCCGTCATCTCGGGGTAGCCGACCACCTTTCCCGTTCCGGCCAACACCCCGCGCAACCATTCGAGCGCCTTCGCGCCCGTCTCTTGATTGTCTATGACGAGGTAGGAGTCGTTGGTGAGTCCGGGAATGGACGCGATCGAGTGGTTGATGTCGGTCTTCTTCTTCGGCACCGGACAACTTATCCACGACGTGGTCGAGAGCGCCACGTGGGTGTCGTACATGTTGGTGGCACCCGAACCCAGCGCCGCCGCGTGAATGTCGGGCATGCCGGTGATGACGACGGTGTCGGTCGAGAGACCGAGTGAGCTCGCGACGTCGGCGGTCACCGTGCCCACCACGCTGCCCATCGGTACCAACGGTGGAAGTCGAGCCTTGTCGATACCCACGAGGTCGAGCAGTTGTTGGTCGTAGTCGTAGTGCGTGAGCGCACGGTTGTCGGTTAACCACATCGCGAGTCGTGACGCGTGGGTCGCCGACGCCACGCCGGTGAAGCGCATCGTCAAGTAGTCGATTGGTTCCATCAACCAACGCGTCCTCGCTAGCACGTCGGGCTCGCGGTGCTTGAGATAGAGCATCTGACCGATCGGATCGGCGCCCGACGTTGAGGGGCCGCCGCCAGACTT
>DATCFS010000055.1:0-5033 GCA_036509375.1 Acidimicrobiales bacterium | reverse complement strand
TCCCGAACGAATGGTGGCGGAGAGCTATCACTCAGATTTCGTCACACTCGTGGGTACCGACATTTCGTCGTCCGACCTCAACCGACTCTGCGCATCGTCGTCAGCGCTGATCATCGCCGACCCCGCGTTCGATTCGCGCGCGTTCTCCATTGCGGTGGAGTGCGGCGTCGCAATTGTGGTGCTGGCGTCAACGCACCTTCCTGATGTCGGACACGGGTACGTGGGCGCACTCCTCGCAGATTTGAATCGTCCGGTCTCCGTACGCGTGGCGCTTTCGCACGCTCTTCGTCTCGCCGAGCTGCACTTCCCACCGCCCGACGCGTGGAATGAACTCGTCCACCGACTGGTTGGAACGACGCCGCTTCGCGTGCTCCCGCCGATGCCGATGGCGCCGTCACGGCGCATTGGGTGAACCTCTCGACAATCCACTTTTCCTGACCACTTGGTGGGAAAGATGGAGTGGTGAGGGCTGTCCTATGAACGACGAACTGATTGCGCGACGCCGCGACGAAGTGAGCGCCGTCAGTCGACCCGTGCGGCACTCTTTTCAACACGAGTCTGCGTGGGTGGTGGCGTGACGTCGACGCCAATCCCCATCGTGGAGGCGGACCTGGACGCTCTCGTTGACATCGATCTCGGTCACGCCCCGGATGGTCAACGAGTGTGGGTGGAAGTTGCTCGACAAAGTCAGGTCATTGGCATCATGGAGATGACCGCGATGAACGGTCGTCTCTCCGCGCCCGACATCAAGGAGAAGGCCGCGCAGTTCGACGGCGTCACCGTCTCGCCCTACGTGACCCTCGACCGAGCGCTGCTTCCCACTATGACGGTCGTGGTACCGACTATCTGTCAACATCCAGAGCGGTTGCAACTGACGGTCGAACATCTGTTGATGCTCAACTATCCAAAATTTGACATTGTCGTGGTGGACAATAGGCCCGACCCGGGGCGGCCCGCACTGCCGGAATTCTCCGATGTCGAACGGGTGCGCGAATTCTGGGAACCGCAACGCGGCGTCTCCTCTGCTCGCAACTGTGGCGCGGCGCACGCGACGGGTGAGATTGTTGCGTTCACCGACGATGATGCGGAAGTGGACAGCGATTGGCTGCTCGCAATCGGGACACGATTCGCGACCTGTCCCGAGATCGATGGCGTCTCGGGACTCGTCTTGCCCATGGAACTGCGAACGACCCCGCAACTCTGGTTCGAAGAGTTCTTTGGTGGATTCAACCAATCGTTTAGTGCAGAACTCTTGAGTATGGAGCTTCTCGCTGACGACCCACTGTTCCCCTACGCGACGGGGCGATTCGGCGCCGGCGTCAACATGGCCCTTCGCAGAAGTGCGATTGCCGCCAAGGGAGGTTTTGACGTCACGCTCGGCGTGGGCACTCCCGCGCGCGGTGGCGAGGACCTCGCAATCCTTATGAAGCAGGTGCTCACGGGGGGCACGTTGGCCTTCGAACCGCGCGCGATCGTTCGTCATCAGCACCGCGAGACCGAACGCGAGTTCTTTGATCAAGTATTTGGCTACGGCACCGGTCTGACGGCAATGTTCACCGCGTTGATCGTGCACGACCCCCGTCACTTGGCCAGAATGCTCCGCCGCCTCCCTCGGGGAATCCGGCTCCTGACCCGTCCGCGCGACGAACGTTCACCGAGCGTGCATTCGACCTATCCACGCAAGACCTATGCCCACCATCTCAACGGGATGATGTACGGGCCCTTTGCCTACGCGCGCAGCGTTGCGCGTAGGCGTTGGGGCCGTTGACGAGCAGTCGCGCCTCGTCAACTTCAGGGCAAAATGTCTAGAATTGCGCTAGAGCGTGCGAGTTACGGCAATCCGACTCCCGTATCGTCGACCGGCGCGAAAGGACCCCCTGTGGGCAAGGGACAGGTAAGTCCATGAGTCTTAACAAGGGTCCCCGTCGACCTCGACCCGGTGCGCAACAACCGGACGAAGAGCCTGGCGCCCCCTTGGGGATAGTGCTCGATCGACTTCGTTCCACCCAGTCGGGGGTTGCCTTTATCTACGGCGCGATGGAGATCGTCGTGTCGCGCCTCGGTCTGCGTGACATGGTCATTGTGTTGCACGACGGACGCGAAGGCAATCAAATCTTCCGCTACGCCGGTAAGCCGATTAGTCCCGACCGAACGCTGCTCGTCCATGCGCCACCGGGTGTGTACTGCGACCCCGAACTCGTCGACGATCCCGAGGTCGCGATCTTGTTCGATCGTTGTCGACGGGAGTTTGAGAACCTTCGATCGGTGGGCGACGCCGCCACGGGAGTGATCTCGTACCGTCGCTACCGAGCCGCGCCCGAGATCGTTCCGCTCGAGGAGACCGACGACGTTGAACTCGACGTGGTGCTCGGCGAATCGGTCGAGGCGACCGAGACGGCACCGTCCGGCGTGTACTTCTCACGGCTCGTGGTATCGCGGGCGTTCGTCGTCATCGTGGTCCTTAACCTCCTCTTCGACGCGCTCAACCTCTCGGGATCTCTGCGATTCCTGTTCGGACTGGTACTCGGCGTGGCCATTCCCGGATGGTCCTTTGTCGGATTGTTGAACTTGAGAAACGTCGCACTGGAGATCAGCCTCTCTATCGCGGCGAGCCTGTCAACGATTATGGTGAGCGCTCAAATACTCATCACGATTCACTTCTGGCAGCTCGGCCTGTACGAGGCGGTCCTGTGTTGTGCCTGTCTGCCCTCTCTCCTGTTCCAGTCGAGATGGCGCTGGTCCGACGTGCGCGAACGGTTACGGCCGGTTTCATGATCGCCGACCTCGCCGCGTTGACGGCACCCGTTGTGCTACTCCTCCTCCTCGTCGTCCTGGCGCTCGTCGTACTTCGTGCCGCGTGTGCGGTGCTGGGCGTCGTCCTCAAACGAACGATGTCGCGAAATCTGGACATCGCAATCGCGCTCTCGCTCCTTTTGTACATGGTGGCCGTGTTCATTCGTTTCAAGATTGTGGGATGAGCGCGGTGGTGAGTACTCTCCTTCTTTCGCAGCGCCCAACGTTGCGCCGGGCCCGCGATCACGTCGGACTCTGGTTGGGCGTCGCGGCCATCGTGCTGTGGTTCCTCGCGGTCCAGTCGGCCGATTACTCCCGCATGACGGGTTACGGTCTCGTGTCGGTCCTCGGTTGGCCGTACTTCGTGGCCCTGTTGCTCGTCGTCCTAGGTTTTTGCCTCGAGCTCTTCCGCCCCGCCCTTCGTCCCCGCAATTTGCTCTTTCTGGTCATGGTCTTCGTGCTCATTCTCTACGGCACGGCTTCGGCGGTTGAACCGGTCGCGGCGCTGACGGACTCGTGGATCCACACCGGGTTCATTCAGTACATCCTCGCGCACGGTCATCCACTCAACGGCTACGACGCACGATTCTCCTGGCCCGGAGCGTTCTCAATGGTGGCAATCCTTACGAAGTTCGCGGGACAGGCGAACGCCATTGGCTTCTTGCGATGGTTCCCTCTCTTCGTCGAGATGGCCTATTTGGCTCCGCTGCTGGTCATTGCGAAATTCAGCGGCGTGGGTCAACGTGCCGCGTGGTTGGGCATTGTCATCTACTTCAGTGCGAACTGGATCTACCAGGACTACTTCTCTCCCCAAGCCCTGAATTTCTTCTTCTTCCTCGTCATCATCGCCGCGTGCCTCGCCTGTTGGCAGCCCATGAAGATGGTCCTCGCAAATGAGAGGCCCGGATCGGTGCGTGATCGGCTTCGTCGAACTTTCATGTTCTTCACTCGCGACCGTTTGGCGGGCCGTCACGCGACCTCAACGTGGGGAGCGCGTGAAGACGTTGGACTGCTCGCTCTCTTCCTACTCCTCTTCCTCGCCGCTGTGATGAGCCATCAACTCACGCCGCCCGCGATGATCATCGCCCTCGTCGCACTGTTGGCCACGAGACGGCTCGGTCGTCCCGAGTTCATCATCTTCATCGTGATTTTCACCTTCGGGTGGCTCAGCCTTGGAGCGAGTAACTACTGGGTTGGTCACTTGAACACCATCTTCGGCTCGGTGGGACAGTTCTCCAACAAACTGAGTTCGAACGTGACGAGCCGAGTCACCGGCCAGCCGACGCACCTGATTGTCGTGAAGCTCAGAATTCTCCTCACTGCGGTCACCTTCTTGATGGCGGGCGTGGGAACCTTGCGCCGGTACGCCGACTCGCGCACCCTCGAGTTCCTCGTTGGGGGACCGTTCCTTCTCTTCGCTGCGCAAAGTTACGGCGGCGAAGGACTGATCCGCGTGGTGCTCTACGGCCTACCGTTTTCCGCACTGCTCGTCGCGTCGGCGTTCGTACCGCGTGAAGATGGTGAGATTCGTGCCTTCATCCGAATTCCAAAAGGTCGACTCAAGCGGATCGTTGACATCGCGATTCCTACGCTCGTCACCGTCACCGTCCTCGTCTTTGCGTTGGTGACCACCATCGTTCGTGGCGGCAACGACGCCTACGAATCGTTCTCATTGGGCGAACTGTCGGCGGTGAATTACGTCTACGACCACGTCCACGCCGGTCAGTTAATTGGACTGACAAACTATTACATGCCGATTGGACAGCGTGACGTAGGTCAGGTCAACGAATACATTGCACCTGACCAGTCACCAAACCACGTGGCCAGGATCAGCTCGCTCCTCTTGAAGGCCAAGCCGCAATACATCATTCTGTCCAAGTCCCAGGAGGCCTACGGCGAGGAAGTCGTTGGCTATAAGGCCGGCTGGGAGAAGCTCGTGCAAAGGGATCTCGTGGGTCACGGTTACACCGTGGTCAACCAGTGGGCCACGGCGGCGGTGTTGAAGAAATCGGCCTCACTCACCTGAGGCGACTTTCGTCGTGAATACGGGATCATCACAATTCTTTCGCATCGTTCAATCAACGCTCCGTGAAGCGCAGTGGCGAACCTCGTAGCGCACGGGGTTCGCGTAGAACCACCACTAACATGAGATGGGCAAAGGAAGCAGTTGCGGCTCTTGAGTCGTGGCGAGGAGAAGACGCACCCCATGACTACAGGTGAAACCGAACACCCGTCTTCAT
>DATCFS010000054.1:0-3593 GCA_036509375.1 Acidimicrobiales bacterium | reverse complement strand
ATCGGCACACCGGCGGCCATAAGCGACAATGTCGAGCCACAGACTGAGGCCATGGACGTCGAACCGTTGGACTGCAGGACGTCGGACACCACGCGCAGCGTGTACGCGAAGTCCTCCTCGCTCGGCAGGACGGGAATCAGTGCCCGCTCGGCCAACATGCCGTGACCAATCTCGCGACGCTTCGGCATGCCCACGCGACCGGTCTCGCCTACGGAGTAGGGAGGGAAGTTGTAGTGGTGCATGTAGCGACGGAACTCGTCGGGTCCGATCGTGTCGAGCTGTTGGCGCATGCGCGGCATGCCCAACGTCGTCACGTTGACGACCTGGGTCTCACCGCGCTGGAACAGTGCTGATCCGTGCGTCATCGGGAAGAGGTCAAGTTCGGCCGAGAGCGGTCGGATGTCGGTGACGGTTCGCCCGTCGATGCGAAGACCTTCGTCCACGATCCGACGTCGAACGATCTTCTTGGTGACCGAACGAACGGCCGCCTTGATCTCGCCGAGACGGTTCGGGAACTCGTCCTTCAGGTGCTCGATGATCGACGCGGTCGCGGCGTCGAGCGCCTCGTTGCGTGCGGTCTTGGTCGTGAGCTTGTTCGCCTCGGAGAGCGAGGTCATGCCCATCCTCTCAACCGACTCATAGACGTCGTCTTGGTAGTCGGCGATCACCGAGTACTCCATGGGCGACAGCGGACCACGAGCGGCGACGAAGTTCTTCACGAGTTCGCGCTGCAGGTTGATCGACTCACGGATCCAGAGCTTGGAGGCTTCGAGTCCGGCGGAGAGCACGTCCTCGGAGACCTTGGGGGCGCCGTCGACGTACTTCTCGAACGAACCTTCGGTGCCGCCGGCCTCGACCATCATGATGGCGATGTCGGCGTCCGAGGAGTCGCTCAGTGCTCGACCGGCCACCACTAGTTCGAACGTGGCGGCGTCGCCCTCTTGGTACGTCGGGTGCGGCGCCCACTCACCGTCAACGGTGTAGGCCATGCGCACGGCGCCAATCGGTCCCTCGAAGGGGATGCCCGAGATCATGAGAGCGGCCGACGCAGCGTTGATCGCCAAGACGTCGTACGGGTTCTCCTGGTCGGCACTGAAGATCGTGCCGACGACTTGGACCTCGTTGCGAAAGCCCTTCGGGAAGGACGGACGAAGCGGTCGGTCGATGAGACGACAGGTGAGGACTGCGTTGTCGGAGGGCTTACCCTCGCGACGGAAGAAGGCGCCGGGAATCTTTCCCGCGGCGTAAGCCCGCTCTTCGATGTCGACCGTGAGCGGGAAGAAGTCAATCCCCTCGCGCACGCTCTTGGCTGCGGCGACAGTCGCCAACAAGATGGTGTCGCCGAGACGCGCCACTACGGCTCCGTCGGCGAGTTGGGCTAATTTGCCCGCTTCAAAACTCAAGGTTTTGTCGGTGCCCGTTACCGGGCTACTTACGCGAATTGCGTCAGTCATGGAAATGCTCCTATTTAGTTAGCAACACTCCGACCGGATCCCAGTGGGCAACCTTCGCGTACACGCGACTGTTCTCCACTGGCCTCCGATAGTTCGGATGTGTTGAGCACGTCGACGGTGTCGGCGTGCATTTCGGCTAGCGACGAATGCCGAGTCGGCCGATCAAAGCGCGGTAGCGCTCGACATTTCCGCGCTGCACATAGTCGAGCAGGCGGCGACGTTGGCCAATGAGCTTCATGAGTCCGCGGCGCGTGTGATGATCGCCCTTGTGAACCTTGAGGTGCTCGGTGAGGTGCGCAATCCGGTCTGTCAGAATCGCCACCTGGACCTCGGGCGAGCCCGTGTCCGTCGCGTGAGCCTGATAGTCCTTGATGATTTGCTGCTTCTCAGCCATAACGTTGTATTTGCCTTATGAGTCGGATGTCTCGTAGCAAGTCGCCTACATGACGACCCACAAAGTCAGCGTCGCTGACCGAACATCTATCTTAGCAGTCGAGAGTCCTGATGCGTGAATTTCTTGAATATCGCAACGGTTTCAGCGACGTCACGACCGATTTGAGCGACCAATTCGGCGACACCGTCGAACTTCTGTTCTCCGCGAAGACGGGTCAGGAACGCCACGTCGAGGACCTGGTCGTAGAGGTTCGCGTCGAAGCCCGGTAAGTGGACTTCGACGAGCATGGGCCCGTCCTCGTAGAACTGCGGCCGGGTGCCGACCGATATGGCCGCGGCGCGCCACTGGCCGTCAGGCGTGCGCGCCGCACCGGCGTAGATGCCGAGTTCGGGAATCAGTTGGTGCCGCGCGCCGAGTACGTTCGCGGTTGGAAAGCCCAACTCTCCCCCGCGCGCGTCGCCGTGTTCCACGACGCCTCGCAGGACGAAGGGGCGACCGAGCATTTCGTTGGCCGCGACCACGTCGCCAAAGCCCAACGCACTTCGAACCGCCGTGGAACTCCACCGCGGCGTGCCGTAGGTCGAACTAGGGTGCGGTGCTCCGAATGAGGGTACGGCCTCCACCTCGAAGCCGTACTTCGTACCGATCGCACCGAGCGTGTCGACGTCACCCGTGCGATTGTGGCCGAAGCGAAAGTCCCGTCCGATCAGCACGCCACTCACGCGCAACTCGTCCACCAACACTTGCGTGGCGAAGGCTTCGGGGGTCAGCTCTGCGAGATCGTGACTGAAGGTGAGCACGCGGACCTGCTCGACGCCCAGCGCTGCGAGTCCCTCGAGACGCTGCTCGATGGTGCCAATCAGTTTGGGCGCGTGATCGGGCGCCAGGACCTGAGCCGGGTGTGGATCGAACGTCACCACCGTCGCGATTTCGTTCCTCTCTCGGGCGTTGGTGAACTCCAGGAGAAGCTCCAGCACGCGCTGATGACCGCGGTGCAGTCCGTCGAAGACTCCGATCGCGACGCACGATCGACGATCGCTGACGGTGGACGTCTCTCCGTCTCGTACGACTAGCACGCTGGCAACCTACCGGCTCATCGTTTCACCAATGGCGGACAACACCACTTCCGGCTTCCACGAATCGTTGCGCCGTTTGAGCACGCCCACGAGTGCACCGTCCGAGTCCATCGCGGCGATCTCCTCGTTGGCGTACTCCCCCGTGAGCGTCACGCGCTGACCCATGCGGACCGCGCGAATTTGCTCGTCGCTCAACGTGACGTGTTCGAGTGCGGTGACGAACGCGGCCGGAGGAAGCAGCACGGTCTCGCCGTTCGCGACGTCCTCGGTGAGTTGTTCGATCGTGCGAGCATCGTCGACGCGGTGGCTCCCGCTCGAGAGTCGTCGAAGGGCCACGAGGTGGCCAACGGTCCCGACACGCTGTGCGAGATCGCTGAGTAGTACGCGTACGTACGTACCGACCGAACACGCAACCTCGAACTGCCACACCAACGGGTCGTCCGTCGGCGACAACGTGAAGTCGCTCACCGTGATCTCGCGAGGGGCCCGCTCGACTTCGACACCCTGGCGCGCAAGTTTGTGCAGTCGCTGACCGTCGATCTTGATCGCCGAGACCATCGGGGGCGTCTGTTGCTGTGTGCCGAGCATTGCGGCCGCCGCAGCGGTCATCGTTTCGGGAGTGAGTGCGGGCACCGGCTGTTCGTCGGTCACCTCACCGTCGGCGTCGAG
>DATCFS010000053.1:0-4300 GCA_036509375.1 Acidimicrobiales bacterium | reverse complement strand
CACATCTCGGCGGTTATTTCCCTCATTGCCCTCGCCGTCAGTTTTCTCGTACCGTCTACGACTGGTCGCGCCGTCAAGCCGTAAAGAGGTTCACGCGATATTCATCGTCGTGACCCGTTTTTGGGGGCCCGTGACCCAATTCGCCGTGGGTAGTAGGGCTATCCTCAGGGACGACAAATATCTGGACGTGCGCGCCCACCCGGTCGGGGGCGAGAGCACACGAAAAGACGATCCTTCACAGGGTTGACTACGCATAAGGGAGAATATATGGGGAGCATTCGTCGCCTCACCGCGGTAGCGGGATCAGCAACGCTGGTACTCGGTATGGCAGTGGGCTTCAGTGCAGCAACAGCGAGTGCCGCGCCGAAGTTCAAGGCGTGCATCGTGACTGACACCGGTGGTATCAACGACAAGTCATTCAACGCGTCGGCCTATCAGGGTGCGCTTGATGCCCAGAAGGCTGACTCGAACGTGAAGGCGCAGTACCTGTCATCGACCTCCACCGCTGACTACGCACCAAACATCAACAACTTCATTGGCCAGAAGTGCGGCATCATCGTGACGGTTGGATTCTTGATGGACGCGGCTACGGCCAAGGCCTCCAAGGCCCACCCGAGCCAGAAGTTCGCCATTGTGGACGACGCGCCCGCTGTCAATAAGAGCGACAAGTTGCTCTCGTTGCAGTACGAGACCGACCAGGCCGGTTTCCTCGGTGGCATGTTGGCCGCCGGTATGACCAAGTCCGGAGCTGTCGCCACGTACGGTGGTCAACAGTTTCCGTCGGTGACCCTCTATATGAACGGTTTCGTGGCCGGAGTTCGTTACTACGACAAGACGTACGGCGCTGCGGTGAAGGCCCTCGGTTGGAAGCCAGCCGCCGGTGCCTGCACCCTCGCGAAGTGCGACGGCAGCGGTACGTTCGTTGGTAACTTCACCGACCAGACCGCCGGTAAGACCGACACCACGCAGTTCTTCGCTGACGGTGCCGACATTGTCTTCCCGGTCGCAGGTTCCGTTGGACTCGGCTCAATCGCCGCGGCCAAGCAGGCCGGTGCGGGTCACAGCGTCATGTGGGTTGACAGCAACGGCTGTGTCTCGGACAAGGCCGACTGCTCGTGGTTCGTGGGCACGGTTGCCAAGGGCGTCGAGCCTTCCGTGAAGGCCGCGATTCTCTCCGCCGCCAAGGGGACCTTCAAAGCCGGCACCTACGTCGGCACATTGAAGAACAGTGGCACCGCGCTGGAGTACGGCGGCGTCTCAGTTCCTGCAGCACTGAAGGCCAAGATTGCGAAGGCCAAGGCCGGCGTCATCGCCGGAACGATTTCGGTGAACCCGAACAAGTACCCGGCGAGCTAACACCGTCGCCGCGTAACGGCATTCGCAGTTGACAGAGACCCGGGTCGTAAGGACCCGGGTCTCTGTCGTGAGTACGATGACTTCTGATGCGATTAGAACTGCGTGGAATCACGAAACGATTCGGGTCCTTCACGGCGAATGATCAAATCAGCATCACGGTCGAACCGGGCGAGATCCATTCGTTGCTCGGTGAAAACGGCGCCGGAAAGTCGACGCTGATGAACGTCCTGTTCGGACTCCTTCATCCCGACGAAGGCGAAATCCTTATCGATGGTGCGCCAACGACGTTCGCCAACTCCGGTGACGCCGTTCGCCGCGGCATCGGCATGGTCCACCAACATTTCATGCTCGTGCCGGTCTTTTCAGTCGCCGAAAACGTCGTACTCGGCTTCGAGCCAACCAAGTCGTGGGACCGCATTGACTATAAAAAGGCCACCGACGACATCCGACGGGTGTCGCGAGAGTTCAACCTCGAAGTGGACCCGGACGCGATTGTCGAGAATCTGCCCATCGGACTTCAGCAGCGCGTCGAAATTCTAAAGGCCCTCAGTCACGACGCTGAACTCCTGATCCTCGACGAACCGACAGCCGTCCTCACGCCACAGGAGATTGACGCACTGATGGCCATCATGCGTTCCCTCGCCGACGCCGGTAAGTCAATCCTCTTCATTACCCACAAACTCAAAGAAGTAAAGGCGATTGCCGACGTCATCACGATCATTCGTCAAGGCAAGGTCGTAGGAACCGCCAAGCCAACCGACTCCGAAGCGGAATTGGCCTCGATGATGGTCGGGCGCAACGTCGAACTAACCGTGGAGAAGTCGGCCTACGCCCCGGGGGATGAGGTCTTCGAGGTCCGCGACCTTGTCGTACGCGACGACCGCGGGCTCGTCGCCGTCAACAAAGTCTCCTTCGACGTTCGAGCCGGCGAGATTTTGGCGCTTGCAGGCGTCCAGGGCAACGGACAAACCGAACTCGTCGAAGCCATTGCCGGAATGCGGTCGGTCGAGTCTGGAACGATCATTTTGCACGGCAAGGACATCACGCACTCCTCTCCTCGCGAGAGCCTCGACGCCGGACTCGGTCACATTCCCGAAGACCGTCAGCGCGACGGACTCGTCCTCTCGATGTCAGTCGCGGACAACCTCGTCCTCAACACGCCTCGTCGCGCTCCCTTCGCAAGGCGGGGCACACGAAACCTCGCAGCAATCAACGAGAACGCCGAACGGCTGGTGAAGGAGTTCGACATCCGCACCGCCTCGATTCAAGCTCCGGTCAGTTCACTGTCGGGGGGCAATCAACAAAAAGTGATTGTCGCGCGTGAGCTTTCGCGCCAACTCGAGTTCCTCGTCGCCTCCCAGCCCACTCGAGGACTCGATGTCGGCTCAATTGAGTACGTGCACCGTCAAATGGTGAAACACCGAAATGACGGCAATGGCGCACTCATCGTCTCCTCCGAACTTGATGAAGTCTTCGCATTGGGTGACCGCATTGCCGTGATGTTCGAAGGAAAGATCAGCGGCATCGTCGACCCGACCGTCACTCGCGAAGAGATTGGTCTGTTGATGACCGGCACGTCGACGGTGAGTACCGGTGACTGACACCGCGACCCATCCGGCCACTCCCAGGAAGCGCCGTACGTACGGAGAGTGGTTGAACTCCAAGAGCGCCATCATTGTGACTGCGCTTGCACTGTTGCTCGGCCTCGTCGTTGGAGCACTCATCATCACAACGACTTCACCCGCAGTGCTCGACGCCTGGCGTGGGATGTTCCACAGCTGGGGAGCGCCCGGACACGCACTGAAGGTCAACTTTGACACGGTCGGCGCCGCCTATCGGTCGATGTTCAACGGTTCGATCATCGACCCTTCGGGCTTCTGGCACTCGCTGACGACCGGAAAGGGTTGGACGAACACCCTCACTCCGATGTCCGAGACACTCACCTACGCAATTCCGTTGGTCATTGCGAGCATCGGCGTCGGCATTGCGTTCCAAACGGGAATCTTCAATATCGGCGCCAACGGTCAAGCCGTACTCGGCGGAATCTTCGGCGTCACTGTTGGTTCGATGCTGCACATGCCCACCGTGATCCATGTCCCATTGACGCTGGCCGCCGGTGTCGTGGGCGGCATGGTGTGGGGCGCGGTGCCCGGCCTGTTAAAGGCCTACACGGGAGCGCACGAAGTCATTGTCACCATCATGTTGAACTACGTGGCGTATTCGCTGCTCGCATTCGCACTCTTTTCAACGGCCCTCCAGCAGCCCGGTCAACAAAACGACATCTCTCGCACGATGGACCCCTCGTCGCAGTTGGCTCCGCTCTTCGGTGCCAACTCCGGTCTGCGAGTGAACTACGGCATCTTCGTGTCGATTGCCGTCGTAATTTTCGCGTGGTGGTTCCTTGATCGCTCGTCGATTGGCTTTGACTTTCGCGTAACCGGTGCCAACCCCTCGGCCGCTCGTGCCTCGGGCATCAACGCCAAGGTCGTTGTCGTGCTGGTCTTTCTCATTTCGGGGGGTCTCGCAGGACTCGCGGGAATTGTGCAAGCGGCAAGTACCACGCCGCAACTCAGCGGTAACTTCCTCATAGGGAGTGCCGGCATCGGATTCACGGCGATCACCGTGGCATTACTTGGAAGAAACAGACCGATGGGCATCGTCTGGGCCTCCCTCTTATTCGCCGCGCTCGGCGTCGGTGGACGTGCGATGCAGGGAACGACAGGGATTCCACTCGACCTCGCCACCGTCATCCAATCGGCGATCGTCCTTTTCGTGGCGACTCCCGTACTCGTAAAAGAGATCTTCCGACTCCGCAATACCCAGACCAACGCCCTGCGACTCGCGACGAAGGGTTGGAGCTCGTGACGGTCGCCGACGTCGCCGACGCCCACGAGGTCATCACGCCCGTCCAAAGTGGGCGAACTCGCGTCATTGCATCAATCAT
>DATCFS010000052.1:0-16953 GCA_036509375.1 Acidimicrobiales bacterium | reverse complement strand
TACCTCGGTGGCATACGCGGCTTTCAACCGCAACTACGCAGCCACCGCGCCCTCATTCGGTCCCTCCTGCCCACGTGCATTCTCGGGACCGCGCTCGGTTGCACGCTGCTGTTGCTCGGTTCACCGCACCTCTTCCAAGTGATCGTGCCGTGGCTCATCGGCGCCGGCACGTTGCTCTTCGCTCTCGCGCCGCTCATCACGAAACGTCTCGCGCGCGTCGACCACGCGCACCCCAGTCGCCGGACCGGTCTCGTCGTCGGCATCTTCTTCGTGTCCATGTACGGCGGCTACTTCGGCGCCGGGCTCGGCATCTTGTTGCTCGCGGTCATGGCCGTGGCGTTGCCCCTCGATCTGAGCGAACTCCAGGGACTCCGTAGTGTTTTCTCGCTGATCATCAATCTGGTCGCGGCGCTGATCTTCGTCGTTCGTGGTCACTTGATCGTGGACGCCGTGTACATGTTTCTTATCGGCACCCTCGTCGGAGGTTGGTTGGGGACCCTTCTCATCGTCCGACTCTCGCCGACAATCGTGCGGGGCCTCATCATCGGGATTGGCCTCGTCACCACCGTCCGGCTGGCGTTCTCGGCGTAGCAAAATCTCGACAATTTCGCTAAGATTTATGGCATGAAGAGGTTCTTCTCGTTCCCCAATCCCGTCAACGACGCGGCCGCGCGCACCGTCGCCCTTGGCGTCTTCGTCATGGCGGTCGTGGCCTTTACGACTGGGTGGGCGTGGCTCCTCATTCCACTCACCTACGGGTTCCTCGCACGCGTCACCGCCGGTCCGACGATCTCACCACTCGGACAGTTCGCCGTTCGCGTCGCGGCGCCGCGACTGACGTCGTGGCACAAGTCCGTACCCGGTCCACCGAAACGATTCGCGCAGGCGATCGGCGCCTTCTTGACGTCGGCGACGACCATTGTCTGGCTCTCGGCCGGTTGGACCGACGCCCGTTGGATCCTCCTGCTGCTCATACCGGCCGCGTTCATCGAAGGATTCCTCGGCTACTGCCTCGGGTGCACGATCTTTGGCTGGCTCATCCGTCGCGGCGTGATCCCCGAAGCAATATGTCTCGAATGCGGTGATCTCTCCCTTCGAACGAAGGACTCCGAGGCCCTTCGCGGCTAAGAATTCTTTAACTTTCACCACAACATTTCAACCTGCCACTCTCCGGGGACTCCGAGATTCGTAGGCTGAAGCCATGCGACGCTCCCCCCACCGTGTGCGTTGGCCCGTGCTCTGTGCCTGTGTGGCCCTGGTCGCTGCCGTACTTCCCGCCTCCGCCGCCGTGGCGACCCAGCCCCGCGTCGCGGTCGCCAGTGCCGCACCCATCCCGACGAGTGACACGATTGTGGCCCGACCGATCACCACGACGTTCGACGTCGCGTTGCACTCGCGCGACGCCGCCGGTGAAGCGGCGTTCGTCGCGAGTCTCTCCAATACGGCGTCACCGAACTTCGGTCACTTCCTCTCGACGGCGCAGTTCGCCGCACGCTTCGGTGCCACGTCGTCAGCGGTCGAGGCCGTCCGCTCCTACCTCGCCCGGTACGGTCTTTCGGTCGGTGCGCTGAGCAAAGGTCGCGTGCTGTTGCACGTGAAAGGATCCACGACCAACATCGCACGCGCGTTCGCAACGAACGTGGCAACGGTTCGTCGAGCGAACGGAACGCTCGCGGCACAGTTCGTCTCGAAGGGGACGCTGCCGAGCGCACTGGCGAAGGACGTCGTCGGCATCGCCGGCCTGTCGTCGGTTATTCAGCCGTCGACGAACATCGCGCGCCCGAAGGTGAGTGCCCACGCGACGGTGCCCGCGACCTGTCCGAGCGACGGCGGTGAAACGTCGACCGTACCGAACACACTTGGTGGCTACACGGTGCGCCAAGAAGCCGCGCTGTACGGGATCACCGGGGCCTGGGCGAACGGTGACACCGGTTCCGGCCAGACGATTGCGATGTATGAACTGAGCGCCTACGACCCCTCGGACCTCGCCACATTCCTCAACTGCTACTCACTCGACCCGACCGTCACGCCCATTTCGGTTGACGGCGGACCGGGCGGATCGTTCGACGACGAGCCGACCCTCGACATCGAAGAGGCGACGGCGCTCGCGCCGAGTGCCATCATCGACGTATACCAGGGACCGAACAACAGCTCCGGTCCGACCGACGTCTACGCGCAGATCGCCGACGACAACAAGGCGTCGATCGTCTCGACGTCGTGGGGTACGTGCGAGGGTGACCCCAGTGGCGACCCCGCCGCCGAACAACCGATCTTCGAGCAGATGGCCGCGCAGGGGCAGACGGTCCTGTCGGCGGCCGGCGACGCCGGATCGTCGGACTGCAACGGCATCACCAACAACAATCTTGCGGTGGACGACCCCGCCTCGCAGCCCTACGTGACGGGAGTGGGCGGGCTCACCGTGAATGACATCAACCCGCTGAATGAAACGGTCTGGCTGACGCCCACCAAGAATGGTAACGGTGGCGCCGGTGGCGGCGGTATCTCGGCCCTCTGGTCGCGCCCCTCGTGGCAGAGCGCACCCGGCATTGCCGCGAGCGACACAATGCGTCTCGTTCCCGACCTCTCGACGGTCGCCGATCCCAACACGGGCTTCATCCAGTACTTCACCGGCACCAATGCCGGAGCCTGCGCCAGCGGATGCCCGCAGGGCTGGAGTCCCATTGGCGGCACGTCGATTGGTTCGCCGCTCATGAGTGCCCTCGTTGCCGTCTCGGCGCAGAGCTGTGGCACGAGTCGACTCGGTTTCATCAATCCTGCGCTTTACGCCATGGCGAGCACCGGCTTCACTGACGTGACGACGGGCTCCAACGATCTCTACAACGTCGGCGGTTACAGCGCCGGTGCCGGTTTCGATGAGGCCTCGGGACTGGGCAGTCCGAATGGAGCCGCCTTCATCGCCGGACTCTGCCCACCGAAATTCGATCTCACGAAGAGTTCCTTCGCCATCTCATCGGCCAGCGCCGCCGTTGACGCAGCGCCGGTGACCGTCACGGCGACGCTCCACGACGCGAACGGTAACGCACTGACGAACGCCATCGTGAACGTGTCGGCGACGAGTGCGGGCAGCGGCTCAGTCGGTCGGGTGGAGATTGATAACGACCGCTCGAGTGTGACGACGAACGGCGACGCCGCGTACAACGTGACGAGCGACGTCAACGGCGTGGCTTCATTCTCACTCTCGACCACCGAGCCCGGCGCCGTCACCGTGACTGTCAGTTACGAATCGCAAACGATCTACAAGGCGACCGTTGAATTCACAGCAAGTTCCAAGGCGACATCGGCAGTTCCCGGGAGGGCATCGATTGCGAAGCTCACGGGCATCGTTGGTGGATTCGCGTTGAGTGTGAAGTCACCGTCGAGCAACGGCGGAAGTGCGATTACGTCATACCAGTACTCTGTGAACGGTGGGGCGAAGTGGATCGTGCTTCCCAGGCGCTCTACGTCCATCAGGGTGAGTGACCTGGTGAGGGGCAAGACCTATCGCGTGAGCGTTCGGGCCCTCAACGTCAACGGAGCGGGTGCCGCGTCGACGACGAAGACGGTCGTCACTCGTAAGTAGTCGCCTCACAATTGGCCGCTCTCTGACCGAGTGGCTCGAAAGTCCACCCCTAGACTTCTCCATGGTGGAGGTGCACGACGAATTGGGTTAACCCCAATGAAGGACACGAGTGAAACTTCAACGGATTGCGCTTCTGGCGATCGTGATGCTGGCCAGCATCGCATTTGTGGACACGTGGTCGCGTGGCGCCACCGCGAGCGCACCGTCCGGCCTGCCGATCTACCGATTCGTTGACTCCGGTACCGGTCCCCTCCCGTGGAACGCGTCGTCGCTCGAAGGTGCGATCAACAAGAAAACCATGCTCGGTGGTCCGCACGCCGCGAGTAACGCCACTGAAGGTGTGTTGGCGTTTCGCACCAATACGAACCAGTTGGGCACGTTCGTGAAGACCGCGGCCGGGGCCAGTTCGTGGACCATCCTTTCGACGCCGCAGAACAGTCTGCCGACACCGTCGGCCGATCCCATCCCCTTCTTCGACCCCTCGGGCAACGTCGACCTGCTCTTCGTCGACAACGCCTCCCAGGTCATTCTGCTGAGCAAGAACGATCCCGTCAACGCGCGCTGGCACAACCTGCGCGGCGACTCGGCGTGGCGCCCCTACGAGACGACCGACCTCACGGCACTGAGCGGCGCGGAGGCGGCGAACGGATTGGCGAGCATCCTCGTGAACGGTCTCACCGCCACCGTTGCGTATCGAACGACGACCAACACCATTGAGGTCGCGCAACTCGGTTGGGCCGCGGGTCACAGTGTCCCCTTCTTGACGAGTACGCCCGGCAACGTGACGGTCCTCGCGACCCAACCGCTGCCGACGACCACGACCACCAAACCGGTGACGACGACCACCAAGCCCGTGACCACGACGACGAAGCCGGTCGGCGCCACGACCACCACGACGAAACCGGTCGGTGCGACCACGACCACGACGAAGCCGGTCACGACGACCACCAAAGCACCCACGACGACCACGACCAAACCGGCGACCACCACGACGATCCCGCCGTCGAGCGTCACGGTGGCGAGCGATCCCATCGTCGTACCCGGTCCGGTCTCGTCGTTCGTGACGACGAGTAATCAGGGTGACGTGCTCGTGTACACCAATACCGGTGCCACGCTCAACACGTGGAGTGTCCAGGACATCACGCGACTCACCCTGGCGCCACCGGTCGTGGGCACGCTCGCCATGGCGTACAACGCGACCACGACCGACATCGCCGCACTGGCGAGTAACGGCGACGTGCAACTCTTCGACGCCAACCTCACCCTCCCCAGCCAAGCGGCCGTCGGTGGGCATGCCGTGCCCGCGACCGCCTGGGGCACACTCAACGTGACGTCGAGCGCGACGGGCGCACCACCGCTGAGCGGCTCGATCTTCATGAGTACAACCTCAACGACCCTGTCGATTGACGGTCAAGCGGCCAACTGGGGCGATCTCTTCTCACTCTCCGAGACGTTGGCTACGTCCACGTGGACCTCCACTGACGTGTCGGTGACGGCCGGAAGCGCCGCTCGTACGGTGGGCGGCGTCGTCACCGGCGTCCAGGTCGGCACGACGCTCACCCTCTACGCCGCGGGCGTCAGCGCACCGCCGCCCCAGGGCGTGGGCGTCTACGCAATCCCGTCGGCGAAGTGGGGCCAAGCGATCACCGATGGCTGGCCCATCGTGAGTGAAACCGGAGGACTCGGCACGCAGACCTCGCCGTGGGTTGGCTTCACGGGGGCGAAGAGCGTGGCGGCGTCACCGGATTTCCTCATGGGCCAGAGCATTTACAACTCGCACAAGCGAGTGACGTGGCTCTCCTTCTGGACGGTCAGTGGACCACTCAAGTCCGAACCGCAAACCACCTCGACCTATTACAACCACGGCTTCGCCTCCGGTGCGTGGGTCGCCACCCAGATTGATCAGTACCGCGCACTGGGCGTCGGACTCAAACCCGATTGGGTCATCTTCGACCCCGAGGGCTATCCCGACAACCACTCCGGGTTGGACGCTCCGGGCGGCGCGACCGCGGCGACGCTCGCGAAGTACGCCACCTACTGGAGTTCGATGTTGAAGGGTTGGGCGGCCGGGATTACGTCGGTCGACCCGACGCTCAACGCCGGCGTCTACGCCTCCCAGTCCGAGTACCGCAACTACAAACTCGTCACCCAGTCAATGCCCGTCTTCGTCGCGGTCGCCTTCGGCAACGGTGGGCCAATTCCCATCACCGGTGCGAGCGGTAGCAACATTCGTGGCTTCATCTCCTTCAGCGCCACGTGCACGCCGGTCGCAACCTTGCAAGCCGAAGAGGACACCCTTCTCAATCCTCCGTGGTCCGGCCAGTTCAATACGCTGCAGTTCAATGCCGGCGTGTACTGCCCTCCCGTCGCGCCGTAATCTCTCCTTATGACCGACGAAGCCGAACCAACCGACACCGAATCTGAATCTGAATCGACGGCCCACCACACTGATCCCTTCGGCGAGAAGATCCAGGACCTTCGCGGTCGACTGAAGAATCTCACGCAGCCGCTCGTTGACTCGCTCGACTCACGACTTCGCGATCAGGTCGACCGGCGAGTCGACGAGAAGATCGACGACCGCGTACAGCAGTTGGTCGACGAGGCGCTCACGGCACGACTGGCGGTTATTGAGCGCGCCATTGCCGATATTGACCGAGGTCTGAAGGAATTACAGGAGCCGAAGTCCGACTAGGGCTTCTTACTTTCCATCCACGCGGCACGTCCAGCGCGGTCTCGTTTGATCGCCCATCGAAGCGTCAACACAATGAGCACCACAATGGCGACGACGAAGACTGAAAAGACGGCGATGAACACAAACGCACGCTAGGTCGTGTCACAGCAGTGCGCAAGAGTAGATCCATGACCACGGTGCTCGATTCCTCTCCACTGAGCGTGGTCGATGCACTGCGCGGCGATCGCACGCGACGTCCGCGCAATGACACGACGAGCAGCGCCGGGCTGCGGGCCACGTTGGACGACGGCATTTACGACATCATCGGCGCACAGCGGTTAGCGACGCCGGTCGTAGTGCGAGCGTCGTCGCTGCACCAGCACACGAAGACGACGGAACTCTCGATGTCGAGTCACGGCCGACTGCGCGGCGTACTGGTCAGTCAAATCCTTCGACTGCTGAGTGTCGGCATCGCGATTGATCACGCGTTCGACGACGCCGTGGCGGCGTGGCGCAGCGAAGTCGGTTCGAGCGATTTGCTCGATCAACTCGACCGACTCGACGACGATGAGCGCGCTCGGCTGGCCACCGACCTCAGCGCACATTACGTTGCGCTCTCACAGGCACTCGGGCCCATTCCCGCGCGTTGGTTACCGCGAAGCGGCGTGCGGGCGAGCCAACGACTCGCCGGAGGCAGCGTCATTCTGCGTGACGTCGTCGACCTCATGATCGGCACGACGGCGAACGACGTGGCGTCCGTCGCGCTCTTCGACGTCACGACTTCACCGCTCGGCGAAGGGGCTGAGCGCACGATGCGCTTTCACGCGCTCGTCCAAACCCTGCGAACCTCCACGGTGCCGCTTCGCACGTGTACGTTCTCAACGGCGACGGGCGAACTGTGGATCCACGACGTGGACTACGAACTACTGGCGCGCAGCGTCGACGAGGTACTCGCGGTCGTGTCATCGCTGTGGTCGTTGTGACCACGCTGCACCACCGACGTCTCACCACCGAGCAACTGCACGACCTCGTCAGTGGTGCTCCCACCGAACAGGCGCAACTCACCGATGATCACCGCACGTCTCTGAGTGCTAGGTTTCGCGCCGTCTCGTCTCCCGGTCACCGTCGACTGGACGCGTGGTCGGTGGAACAGGCCGGTAAGGGCGGTTCGGCCTTTCGCTGGGCGCCCGCGACGGCCCGCCGAGTTCTCGGCAACGGAGCGCTGCGACGAGTTGAGGCGACGGAATCGCTCTCCATCATCGACGCCGTACGTGATGAGTTGGCCGACCAGTTGCTCCGCGCCGCCTCGGGCTACGCCCGGGCCGGTTCACTGGCCTACTGGCTGGCGTCGTCCGCGCACCCCGTTCTCGGTCTCGTCACCTCCGAGGCGGTGAACTGGGCGACCCAGTTGCACGAGATCGGTCAAGGATTGCCGTCGCCGTGGACCGTGGCGACCGCTGACGCCTACTACGACGTCGCGACGGCGCGCACGTCGCTGCGGGCGCGTCGCGACCTGATTGTCGACAACGACACCTCTCGAGTCATCGTCCGGGTGCGCGCCGGGGCGCCCGGTAAGAGTGCCGGCCCCGGTCTGCGCGCCGACCTCACGATTGAGACGCTGGCGAATCACGACGGCGTCGCACCGGCACGATTCATAGGCCTCTGGCCCGAGGCCGGCGTCTGTCTCTGCGTCGACGGCACCATGGACGATCTGCGCTCTGGAGCACGAGATTTGGTGCGAACGGCCGTCGCCCAACGACGTCAGCGCACATTGCTCGCGGCCTAGGTCCGAGGAGTTGGCGGTTGCTAGTAGCGTAGATATGCCATGCCTACACGATCTTCGCTTCGAAATATCGCAATTATTGCCCACGTCGACCACGGTAAAACGACCCTGGTCGACAAAATGCTCCGTCAAACCGGCTCCTTTACCGCCCACGAGGAGCTGACCGACCGGGTCATGGACTCGGGCGACCTCGAACGCGAAAAGGGAATCACCATCCTCGCGAAGAACACGGCCGTCAAGTGGCACGACCTCACGATCAACATCATCGACACCCCGGGCCACGCCGACTTCGGCGGTGAAGTCGAGCGCGGCCTCGCCATGGTCGACGCCGTCATTCTCCTCGTCGACGCGGCCGAGGGCCCCCTGCCCCAGACTCGCTTCGTACTTCGAAAGACGCTCGAGAAGCGCCTACCCGTCGTCTTGGTCATTAATAAGGTCGACCGGCCGGACGCGCGCATCAAAGAAGTGGTCGAAGAAGTGGAGAATCTCTTCCTCGACCTCGACGCCGACGAGCACCAGATCTCCTTCCCCATCCTCTACGCGAGTGCCCGTCAGGGTTGGGCGTCACTCGACGTCAACGACACGTCCGGCGACCTCACGCCACTCTTCCAAACGATTGCCGACTACGTGCCCGCTCCCGAGTACGAAGAGGGTCACGGCCTCCAGGCCCTCGTCTGCAACCTCGACGCCTCGCCCTACCTCGGTCGCCTCGCCCTCTGTCGCGTCATCAATGGCAACCTCGAGCGCGGTCAGCGCGTCGCGTGGTGTCGCATTGACGGCACGATCGAACACGCCAAGATCACCGAGCTCTTCATCACCGAGGCGCTCGAACGTATGCCGGCCCAATCCGCCGGTCCGGGCGACATCGTCGCGGTCGCCGGGTTCGAGGACATCACCATTGGTGAGACGCTGGCCGACCCGGATAATCCCATTGCGCTCGAACCGCTCCACGTGGACGAACCGAGTCTGTCCATGACCATCGGGATCAATACCTCCCCGCTGGCCGGCACCGAAGGCAAACTCCTCACGGCACGCATGGTGAAGGATCGACTCGACCGCGAACTCGTCGGCAACGTCGCCCTGCGCGTGCTCAACACCGAGCGACCCGACGCCTGGGAAGTACAGGGTCGAGGTGAGTTACAACTCGCGGTCCTGATCGAGACCATGCGACGTGAAGGGTTCGAACTGACCGTTGGTAAGCCCCAGGTCGTGACGCGTCTCGTCGACGGCAAGGTGCACGAGCCCGTCGAGCACGTCACGATCGACGTGCCCGAGGAGTTTGTGGGCAACGTCACGACGCTGCTGGCGACGCGCAAGGGCACGATGACCGACATGGTCAACCACGGCACCGGTTGGGTGCGCCTCGAATGGCGCATCCCGGCGCGCGGTCTCGTGGGCATTCGCACTGAGTTCATGACGGAGACGAGGGGCGCGGGCATCATGCACTCCAACTTCGACGGCTACGCGCCGTGGTTCGGTGACATCCGACTGCGCCAGAACGGCGTGCTCGTCGCCGACCGTCGTGGCGACACAACGGGAAACGCCCTGCTCGACCTCGAGCAGCGTGGCGTGCTCTTCGTTGGTCCCGGCGTCGAAGTGTACGAGGGCATGATCGTTGGCGAGAATGCCCGTTCCGACGAGATGAACGTGAACCCCACCAAGGAAAAGAAACTCACCAACATGCGCGCCTCGGGTTCGGACAACACCGAGCGCATTGCGCCCCCGACGATCTTCTCACTCGAACAGGCGCTGGAGTTCATCGCTGACGACGAGGCCGTGGAAGTCACGCCCAAATCAGTTCGCCTGCGAAAGGCCGTTCTCGACGTCGCCGCGCGACACCGCCTCCACAAGAAGAAGTAAAACTCCGTCAACTAGAATCGTTGACGGAGGGATGACAGAGCGGCCGAATGTACCGGTCTTGAAAACCGGCGTGGGCTTGCCCACCGTGGGTTCAAATCCCACTCCCTCCGCGGAAGCTTCAGCGAAACCTTTGCGCACGAACGTCACGACGTCGCCCCCAGCTACATCGGCCGGGGGCGACGTCGTGATCGCATCGGTCAGCTGACCGCGATGCCTTCGTACGGCTTGGGGAGGTTCCACAACGTTTCGATCTGACTGAGCGAACCGTTGGCGTTGACGGCGAACGAATCGAGCGCACCACTGGCGCCACTCTCTACGTAGAGGAATGCTCCGTCTGGTGACGTCGCCGAGTCCGTCGTGCCGGGGTGGGTGAGGGCGGCCGTCGCGTTGAGCAGCGAAGGAACGCCGGCGGTGCTCACCGCGAAGGAGCTCACGTTGCCACTCGCGGCGTTGGACCCGTAGTAGTACCCGTTCGCGACGGCAATCCAGCAGAGTGCCCCCTGGCCGTCACTGACGGACCCAATCTCACCCAACGAACCGTTGGCGTGGATGGCGTAGGTGGTCACCGAACTGTTCGACGCTTCGGTCGCGACGAGTCGTCCCACGTTGTCGAACGTGAACGAGAACGGCACCGCATTGGCGGCGGGCGTGATCGTCGGGTTCGACGAGAGGTTGCCGTTGTTGCCAACACCGAACACTTCGTACGAACTCGTCGACGCCTTCGTCGTGGCGATCAGAAACTGACCGTTTGGACTGTAGCCAACTTGACCGGCGCCGGCGAGGAAGAACGGGGGCGTCGTGTTGCTGAGGCCGAGCGAACGGGTCTCGTTGTTCAGCGCAACCAGTCGTCCCCACTGGAGTCGGTACTCGGTGACTGAACCCGTGCCACCGGCGTTAAGCACGGCGACGAGGTCATGGTGGCTCGAAATCGACACGGGGAAGGATCCGTTCGTCGAGATCTGCTGGATGAGACGAAGGTACGGACCGAAGACCGAGAAGACCGACACCGTGTTGGAGCCGGGGTTCGTGGCGATGAGTTCGTTGCCGTTGTCCACCAGGGCCAGACCGTCCTGGCTGGCGAGCGGATCAGCTTGCGATCCGGTGGCCGCGGCGCCCGCACCTCCGGTTTGATAGGTCGCCACGTAGGAAATTGAGCCGTCGGTACCTCGGGTGTAACTCTGCACGGTGTTGGCGCCCGCTGCATCTGATTCGACGAAGAGTGCGTGACCCGTGGGTTCGAGGTCTCTCGAGGACGTCGCGCCGGCGAACGTGGTCGTGGCGACGAAGGCGACGCCGAGTACCAATCCTCCCGCCGCGACGGAACGAAGAATGCGTTGCGATTTCATTGTTTCTCCTTGTTTGTGGCAGAGGTGCCGACAATGCAGTCCAACGAGCGGCCGCTGCGTTACAGATGAATCCTCGGAGCGGTACTGTTCTCCTCGTGGACGACACCGAGCTCTTGGCACGACTGCTCAGTGGCGACGAATCGGCCTTCACGCAGTTGGTGGAGTGCTACCACGCGACATTGGTGAAGATTGCGCGCTACTACGTCGGCTCAAACGCCAGTGCGGAGGACGTCGCCCAGGACACGTGGATCGCGGTGATTCGAGGCGCCGAGAAGTTCGAAGGTCGAAGTTCTTTCAAGACCTGGTTGATACGAATTTGCGTGAACCGGGCGCGCACCTTGGGCGTCAAGGAACACCGTTCAATTCCGGTCGACACCAACGAATCGGGGCCGACCGTGTCGGCGCACCGATTCGATCAAGGTGGACTCTGGAGCGATCCCCCCGTCCCCTTCACCGACGCCCTTCACGACCGGCTGGACCGGAGCGACCTTGTCGCCGCCGTTCGCAGCGCCATCAATTCGCTCGGTGAGCCCCAACAGGCCGTCGTAACGCTTCGTGACGTCGAAGGACTATCTACGGAGGAGGTAGCCGCGCTGCTGGAGCTGAGTGTCGCGAACGTGCGAGTAATTCTGCATCGCGGTCGCGCTCGAGTGAGGAGCATCGTCGAAGAGGCTATGAAGGGATCGAAGTTATGAAGTTGATGCCATCGCCACTCGTGTGCCGTGACGCCGTCGAACTCGCCAGCGGCTATCTCGACGGCACACTGTCGCGTCGCGACCGACGCCGCCTCGAAAAGCACCTCGCCCTCTGTGACGCCTGCACGGCATACCTCGAGCAGATGCGCACGACCATTGCCGCGAGCGGCTCGGTAACACCCGACGATCTACCACGCGAGACCGTAGAAGGCCTCGTGAACCTCTACCGCCGTTTCAAATCTGAAGATTGAAAGGTCCTCACCATGACGTCACCACCCACCACTCCACTGACCGTGTACGGCGCGAGTTGGTGCCCGGACTGTCGCCGCGCGAAGCAGTTCCTCGCGTCGCACCGCATCCCCTACGAGTGGATTGACCTCGAGGAGTTCCCCGAGAAGACGGCCGAGGTTGAGGCGCTCAACGACGGCAAGCGAATTATCCCGACCATCATCTTTCCCGACGGTACCTTCCTCGCCGAACCGTCCAACGACGAACTGGCCGATCGCATCGGGCTCTCGCGAATGGCGTCGAGTCGCGAATACGACATTGTCATCGTGGGCGGTGGACCGACGGGCCTCACCACCTCGATTTACGGTGCCCGCGAGAATGCGAACGTACTCATTGTGGAAAAGAGTGCGCCGGGGGGACAGGCCGGCATCACCGAACGTTTTGACAACTATCCCGGCTTCCCCGACGGCGTCGGCGGCGCGGAGTTGGCGGAACGAATGACCCAACAGGCGCAGCGTTACGGTGTCGAGATTCTCCAGGCCGTGGGAGCGACGGCCATTACGCGCGACGGTGCCATGATGCGCGTCGACCTTTCGACCGGCGACGCCGTCTTCGCGCCCGTAGTGCTCATTGCGTCCGGCTCCACCTACCGGCGTACCGACGCCGAAGGTGAAGCCGATTTGATTGGCGCGGGCATTCATTTTTGTGCGACGTGCGACGGACCGTTCTACAAAGGAGCAAAGGACCTCACTGTCGTGGGAGGCGGCAACAGCGGACTGGAGGAGGGACTCTTTCTTACCCAGTTCGCCGATCACATCACTGTCGTGCAGGCGACGGAGGCGCTCTCGGCCAATAAGTTGCTGCAGGACAAGGTGCTCAATCACGCGAAGATGTCGGTGAAGTTGGCCACATCGATCAAGTCGTTCAACGCAAACGACGTTGGGAAATTGGCGTCCATCACACTTTCGTGCGGCGACGAAGAAGAGACGCACGAAACGGCCGGTGCCTTCGTCTTCATCGGTCTCGACCCCAACACGAGTTTCCTCGACGACAACATTGAAGTGGACGCGCGCGGCTTTATCGTCACCGACCCGATGTTTCGCACGAACGTCGACGGCATCTTCGCGGCCGGTGACGTGCGGTCGGGTTCCACGAAACAGATTGCGTCAGCCGTGGGCGAAGGCGCCGCTGTTGCGATACAAATCCGCTACTACCTCGATGCACTCAACGAAAGAGTTGATGCCTAACTCAACATTCCGTCAAGTTCATTCATCGCACTCACTCACGTCGGTGCAATTCAATTCGCTACGTTACGACAATCGATCGACACTTTTCTGACGAAGAGTTGCAACAACGTCACGCGTGAGCACATTCACAGCGGATACTCAGAGAGATGGGACGAAGGTCACTAGTAAAGTTGAAGGTACGTGCGGCAAAATTCTGTTGCGTAGTTGATGGCGGCGAACGTCGTTTAGCTCAATGCTTCGGCGAAAGGTGTAGTCGTGTCCAAGGAAAGTTTCGACGCTTCAGATATGGGTGAGTTCTTCTGGAACTCCACCGATTTGATGTCAATCTTGGACGACGCCGGCATCTGGAGGGTCGTCAACTCCGCGTGGCCCAACGCCATGGGATGGAGCCTCGAAGACCTTCAGGGCAAGCCCTTCACCGAACTCATCCACCCCGATGACATCGAATCGACCTTGGCGACGTTCAGCTATTTGACGAGTGCGCCCGATGTCTCGGTCGTTGGCTTTCGAAATCGTCAACGGCGTCGCGACGGCAACTACCGATGGATCGAGTGGAGCAGCCAAGGTCGAAACGGAGCGGTCTTCTCTGCGGGCCGCGACATTACCGATCAGGTGGAGGGCCAGACTCAGCTGGCCGAGAGCCTCGAGACGACGCGAGCAATACTTGACGCCGTCGCCGACTCAATCATCACGGTCGACGAGAACTTCACCGTGCTCAATGTCAGTCCCGGCACCGATCGGGTGTACGGCGAGTCAATTACGGACCGCCGCGGTCGATCGTCACTCGACATTGTCCACCCCGACGATCGCGACCACGTGGCCTTCGCGTTACGCGAGCTCTTCAACGGCGACGACGGTTCGTTGACGAATTACCGCTTCCGGGCTCGCCGCGTTGACGGCGTCATGCTCACGATTGAAACCAGGGGGCGGCTCATTCGTGATGAAACCGGACTCGTGCCGCGAGCGGTCCTGGTCTCGCGTGACGTGACCGAATCGGTCGCCAACGAAGTCGTGCTCCAGGATGCGAAGGAGGCGGCCGAGCGGGCCAACTTCGCCAAGAGCGAGTTCATGTCGAGAATGAGTCACGAACTTCGCACGCCGCTTAACTCGGTACTCGGGTTCGCCCAGATCCTGGAAATGGAACTTCAAGCACCCGACGAACTGCGGATGGTTGGCTACATTCACAACTCGGGCAAATACCTACTCGAACTGATCAATGAAGTGCTCGACATCTCGAGAATCGAAGCGGGCCACATCACCGTCATGATCGAGCCCGTGAATTTGAAGGATCTGCTGAGCGAATGTGTCGAGATCGTCAAGCCCTCGGCCGACGAACTCGGCGTCGCCATTGTCTCGCAGTCGAGTTTCGCCTACCACGTACTGGCCGACCAGCAGCGGTTGAAGCAGGTAATGCTGAATTTGCTCTCGAACGCCATCAAGTACAACTTGCCCCGGGGGACGGTCACGATCGCGTGCGCCCGTCGCCACGGTCGGGTGCGTTTCTCGGTCATCGACACCGGTCCCGGGATCACGCCCGCACTGCGCTCGCGTCTCTTCACACCGTTTGACCGACTGGACGCTGAATCGACCGGCATCGAGGGCACCGGCCTCGGACTGGCTCTTTCGAAAGGCTTGGTCGAGGCAATCGGCGGCACGCTGGGCGTTGACAGCACCGTCGGCATTGGTTCGACGTTCTGGGTCGAGTTACCCATGGCCGAGATCCCGTCCTTGGCATCACCGGCCGATTCCCTGAACGAACGGCCCATGGAACTCGAAGAGGCGACGACCACCGTCCTCTATATCGAAGACGACCTCGCCAACGTGCAACTCGTCGAACGACTCTTGCTGCAACGGCCGAATATCCGTCTCCTCACCTCGTTACAGGGGGGTCTCGGCATCGAACTCGCGCAACAGCACCGACCGGAACTCATCTTGCTCGACGTGCACCTGGCCGACGTCCACGGGTACGACGTGCTCCAGCACCTCCGCGAGGACTCACGCACCATTGATATCCCGGTCGTCGTACTTTCGGCCGACGCCACCGCCTGGCAGCGACGACGATTCCGCAACGCGGGCGTCTACGACTACCTCTCGAAGCCGCTCGACCTCCAACAGCTCCTCGACGTCATCGACCAACACCTCGGTGCGAAGTCGATCGATCTGCAGATGGCCCGCACCGCGGCCGAGCACATCGCGTCACAACGCTAGAGACAACGTCCTCTCTTACGTTCGGATGCGGTTTCGTATGCCCTTGATCCACGCCGCGGCGTTCTTTCGGGCTTCGGCCACCTCTTCACGTCGATCGGTCGCCTCTTCACCGGTGACCGGGTAGGAACCGAGAAACTTGACGCGAGCGAGATGGGCCTGGAGGTCGGCGAGACAGTCGGCGACGACGTCGTCGGCGACGTGTCCTTCAAACTCAATGACGAAGCAGTAGTCACCCAACCCACGCTTCGTTGGTCGACTCTCGAGTTTCGTGAGGTTGATGTCACGCGCCGCGAAGCGACCGAGGATGCCGTAGAGCGATCCCGGACGGTCGGCGTCTTGGAAGCACACGATCGTCGTGCGATCATGCCCCGTAGGTGCCGCCACGCTGTCGCGACCAACCACGACGAAGCGCGTGGCGTTGTCGGCGTGATCTTCAATCCCGCTCGCCAACGCGTGAAGTCCAAAGAGGGATCCCGCGAGTTGGGAGGCAACGGCCGCCCACGGTTCGCTCGATTCGGCCACCTCGCGCGCGGCCTGGGAAGTCGACGTTGTCTGCTCGACGGTGACGGACAGCGTGTGGAGAAAGTTGCGGCACTGGGCGAGGGCGTGCACGTAACTACGCACGGTGGTGATCTCTTCAATGGCGACGCCCGGTCGGGCCAGCAGATGCAGCCTGATCGGAATTACGATTTCTCGTTCGATGAAGAGTTCGTGGTCGAAGACCAGGCCGTCGATGGTCGCCGACACGGTCCCCTCGATGGCGTTCTCCAACGGGAGTACCCCCTGGTCCAACGATCCGTCGGTGACGGCACCCAAGAGGTCGGCCAGCGATTCGCAGGCGACGGCGTTGACGTTCTCCAAAGTGGAGACGGCCTCGTGCGAGAAAGAGCCCTCGGGACCCAAGTAGCCGACGCGTAGTTGTGCCATCAAGCGATTCTACGTTCCGCACGTCGGGGCCCCGACTCGAACAGTGCGACGAACGGGATCGTCGCACGTTGCGCCCTACCGGAGACACCCTCGTTCGATGTTGCCCCAGCGCGGCGTTCATTTCGATGTTGCCAACGCCCGACGCGTGTGACGCGATGGACGTCATCGCAACATCGCCGAAGAGCGAGGTTGCGGCGATTGCGCAAATAATCGTGCAGCGACGGTGCCTACGAAGCGAGCCACTCCGGGTTGATCCGTTCCGCCGTGCGCTTCGCGCTTCGCAGGGCTCCTTCAGAGGTAGATAGGGCCCCTAGGACGAAGATGACGATGCCGGCGCCGACGATCACCCACCATCCGGCGTGGCTCGCGGACGCGAGATCGAGATGAACGTGCTCGCTGACGCCCGCC
>DATCFS010000051.1:0-5782 GCA_036509375.1 Acidimicrobiales bacterium | reverse complement strand
CTCTTCGTGCCTCGTCGTCAATGCGGTGAAGCGGGAGGATCTTGGAGGCGTGGACGATTGCCGCGTCGAGCCCGGCCTCGGCCGCCTCGTGCAGGAAGACGCTGTTGAGCACTTGACGAGCGGCCGGATTGAGTCCGAACGAGATGTTGGAGAGCCCGAGAATCGTGCGAACGCCAGGTACCTCGACCTTCACTCGTCGAATCGCCTCCAACGTTTCGATGCCGTCGCGACGTGAGTCGACCATGCCCGTTGAGAGCGGCAAGGCGAGCGTGTCGATGAAGATGTCGTGGGGGTCCAGGCCGTATCGATTGACGGCGAGATCGGTGATCGCGGCCGCCGCCCGTACCTTCCAATCGGCCGTTCGAGCCTGACCCTCCTCGTCGATGCACGTCGCCACCACGGCCGCGCCGAACTCGGCGGCGAGCGACAAGAAGCCGTCGAGCCGCGTGCCCGGTCCGTCACCCTCTTCTAGGTTCACGGAGTTGAGCAGGGCCTTGCCGCCGAGCCAGGTGAGCGCCTGGCGGGCCACCTTCGTCTCGGTCGTGTCAACCATGATGGGGACCGACGACTGCGTTGCCAGTCGACTCATGATCTCGTTCATGTCGCTCACTCCGTCGGCACCGGTGTAGTCAACGCAGACGTCGAGAATGTGCGCGCCCTCTTTGATTTGGTCCCGCCCGATTCCGACGCACGTGTCCCAGTCGCCCTCGAGCATTGCTTCGCGGAATTTTTTCGAACCGTTGGCGTTCGTGCGCTCGCCGACCAGTAGTACGGAGCGGTCCTGTTGGTAGTTGGTGGCGGAGTAGATCGACGCCACGGCCGGCTCAAGTATCGGCTTCCTCGCGGCGGCCCTCAACGGACGAATCGTCTCAATGACTCGCGCCACGTGTTCGGGCGTCGTGCCACAACAGCCGCCGACAACCTGTACGCCGTACTCGGTGACAAATTTCGCGAGGTGTTCGGCGAGGGCGTCGGGCGTGAGGTCGTAGTGCATCTTGCCTTCGACGACGCTCGGCAGTCCGGCGTTGGGCAAACACGACAATGGCTGTGGTGCGGTGTCGCAGAGTTGGCGCAGCGGTTCGTACATCTCGACCGGACCGGTCGCGCAGTTGAGGCCGAGGACGTCGACGCCGAGCGGAGTGAGCGCCGTGATCGCCGCGCCGATTTCGGTGCCGGGCAACATTCGTCCGGTCAGTTCGATCGTGACCTGCGCTTGAATCGGTACGACGCGACCGTGTCGCGCCATGGCGCGGTGGCAGGCCGCAATGGCCGCTTTACCGGAAAGGAGGTCGTAGACCGTTTCGACGATGAGGAGGTCGACACCGCCCTCGAGGAGTCCGTAGGCCATCTCCTCGTAACTGGCCGAAAGGTCGTCGTACGTGATTTGACCGAGCGAGGGGAACTTCGTGCCCGGTCCCATGGAACCGGCGACGAACTTCGGTTCGGTGGCACTGGCGTAACTGTCGGCTACGCGCCGCGCGATTCGAGCCGACTCGTACGAGAGTTCGTGCGCCCGCTCGCCAATGCCGTATTCGTTGAGCACCACCGAGAAGGCGCCGAAGGAGTCGGTTTCGATGACGTCAACCCCGACCTCGAGGAACGACCGGTGGAGCGCTTCTACGGCGTCGGGCCTCGTGAGCACGAGCATCTCGTTGCAACCCTCAAATGCCGCGCCGCCGAAGTCGTCGGCGTGAAGCTCTTGGAGTTGGAAGTTGGTACCGGTCGCACCGTCGTAGATGAGCACGTGATCGCGCAACGCGCTGAGGTACGGGTCAGTACTTATCGGTCGAGCGAAGGGCGGACGAGTAGTGGACTCCATTGACTGTTCAGGCTACCGGTATGGCCGTAAATCACTACGCTGGCACGTGTGAAGATTTACACCCGCGACGGCGACGATGGCACGACCGGTCTCTACTTCGGCGGTCGCGTCGCGAAGAGTTCGGACCCGATCGAAGTGAACGGTGCTGTCGACGAAGCGCAGGCCGCGCTCGGATGGGCCCGTTCGTTGAGTGAACCGGGTGGCCGATTGAACGAATTGCTGATCACGCTCGAGCGAGACCTCTGGGTCTTAATGGCCGAGGTCGCGACGCTGCCCGACAACCGGCCCAAACTGACGGCCGACAAGACCTTGGTCACGTCGTCCATGATCGAGCGGATCGAGCACGAGATCGACGCACTCTCCGAGGAGATTGCGATGCCTAAGGAGTTCGTCGTACCGGGGGAGAACCAGTTGTCGGCGGCCCTCGACGTGGCACGCACGACCGTCCGACGTGCGGAGCGAATTGCCGTTGGCTACCCTCTGGTGGGTTCATTTGTCGTTGGCTATCTCAATCGGCTGAGCGATCTCGCGTGGACCATGGCCCGCTTCGCTGAGGGCGAACATCACCGAACCGCCCGACAGCACACCTAGAGAGGAATTGCATGGCCCGCACAGCTCGCATTGCCACGTCGACTGAGGCGGCGGCGCAACCGACGGTCGTCGTGCCCGTGACCTTTGACGACGGTGAGGCGTTCATTGCCGAATCGGTGCCGCTGACACTCGGGGGCCAGAGCATTCCGCGCAATCTCTCCAAGGAGTGGTGCACGAAACAAGGGCTCAAGCCCGAGCCCGGTAGTGCCGCGGTGTTGCGATCACTGAAGGACACCAACGTCGTCTTCGTGAGCCTCGGCTCGACCTACAACTCACTCGAGGCCTACCGGCTCGCCGGCGCCGCGGCCGTTCGTGCCGGCGGCGACGGATCGATCGCCTTCTTCTTGCCGACCGACGGCATTGACGATCCACTGGACGCCGCGCAAGCGCTCGTGACCGGTGCACTGCTCGCGACCTACAACTACAAGGTGAATGACGCCATCACCACCTTCGACGTCGTGCCCCTCGGTTCGCCCTTGCCGTCAGTCGAGACCCACGACGACGTGACCGAGGGTGTGGCGCGTGGTGAGTTCGTCGCTGGCGGGGTCAACTGGGCGAAGTTCCTCGTTGATTCTCCGGCCGGCTACATGGCGCCCAAAGAACTCGCGAAGCAGGTGCAGGCACGATTGGACGACGACGAACACGTCACGGTCGAGGTCTGGACCGAACCGCGTATCCGTGAAGAGCGACTGGGCGGACTGCTCGGCGTCGGCGAAGGTTCGGCCCAACCAACTCGACTCGTCTACGCCACCTACGACCCGAGCCCCGACGACGAGCTGCCCCACATCGCGCTCGTCGGTAAGGGTGTGACCTTCGACGCTGGAGGACTGTCGTTGAAGACCGGTCCGGGAATGATGACCATGAAGACCGACATGACCGGCGCGGCAATTGTGATGGCCGCACTTTCCATCGCGAGTCGATTGCAGTTGGCGGTAAAGGTGACGGCCATTGCGCCGATGACCGAGAATCTTCCGAGCGACCGTGCCACGAAGCCCGGCGACGTCCTGACGATTCGAAACGGCATGACGATTGAAGTCCTCAACACCGACGCCGAGGGGCGATTGATCTTGGCCGACGGACTCTGCCTCGCCGTGGAGGCGAACCCCGACGCGATCGTTGACATTGCGACCTTGACGGGCGCCCAACGCGTCGCTCTCGGTGATGAAGTCGGCGCGATCTTTGCCTCGACCGACGAACTCGCGTACTACTTTGAGGCGGCCAGCGCGCGCAGCGGCGAGCCGCTCTGGCGCATGCCCATTTTCGAAGGCTACGAACGACAGATTGACTCCGACGTCGCGGATATGAAGAACATCGGCATGACGGGCGTCAACGGCATGATCTCGGCCGCCCTCATTCTCCAACGTTTTACCGACGGACGGCCCTGGGCCCACCTCGACATCGCCGGACCGGCTCGCGCCGACGGTGCGCGGGGCTACACGACGAAGGGCGCGACCGCGTTTGGTGCGCGCACGATTGTCGAGTTCCTCGAAGCGGTCGCCGAAGTCGGCGAGAAGACTTAGGGCACCACTCTTCGTACTCGCTCACTGCGTCGTGGGACGTTGCGACCGAGCGATGACGATGTCACGTCGTTGCCGTCGGCCCGACCAACGAGCACGGTCGCGAAGAGCTGTTCGTCAGTAATTCGGGCCCAGGAACGAATCTCCGATTCGTGGCGAAAGTTGCCCCAAAGCGCGGCCCGCCAGCCGCTCTCTTCGATGAGCAAGAGGAGGGCCATCGTCGCCATCGCGGCGTCGGTGTGCCAGTAGGGGACCGGCCAGGCTGACTCGTCGTCCAGACCCGATGACGACTTGTCCGACTCGGCGTAGCGCGCGACGTAGGCGCTCGGGCTCGACGTCACGAGGACAATGCCGCCGCAGCGCTGGAGACCCTCCGCCCGGCGCGCCGATTGGCGCCACGCTTCGTCCGTCGCGACCTCGAAATACGGGCCCACCAGTTCGGCGCCAATCGTGTGCATCCGTACGCCGGCGGCGTTACCCGCGGTGGGCGCCCAGAGCGCGGTCGCGCAGAGTTCGTCGAGCCACTGTTGATCAACGGGCGTATCGTCGAAGGACCGCACCATTCGTCGTTGGCTGAGAAGTTCGCGTAGTTCCACGCAAGCGGTCTAGCAGGCGACGAACGTGAATGTTGACCTAGCAAGTAACCTTTAGAGACACAGAAGGAGCGACAGTTGTCCACGCCTCGAGATCTACTGAACGCCGCGAAGGCCGAAATACGTGAAATCAACCCTGACGAAGTTGCCGCACGTCTCGATCACTTCACCCTCCTCGACGTGCGCGAACCCGAAGAGTACGAACAGGGTGCGGTGCCCGGTGCCGTGCACGTCGCGCGCGGCAACCTCGAATTCTCCGTCGAGGGACGCCTGCCCGATAAAAACGCGCCGATTGCCGTCTACTGCGCCGGTGGCGTTCGTTCGGCTTTCGCCACCAAGACGCTCCAGGACCTCGGCTACACCGACGTCGTCTCGGTGATCGGAGGCTTTAACAAGTGGAAAGACGACGGACTTCCCTGGTCGACCCCGCGAACAATGACCCCGGACCAACGCATCCGCTATCAGCGTCATCTCCTTCTTCCCGAAGTCGGCGAAAAGGGTCAGATGCGATTGCTCGATTCGAAGGTCCTCCTGCTCGGCGCCGGCGGACTCGGATCACCGGCGGCGCTGTACTTGGCCGCCGCGGGCGTCGGAACCATTGGCATCATCGACATGGACGTCGTGGACTCCTCGAACCTTCAACGACAGATCTTGCACAACCTGGACCGCGTCGGGATGCGTAAAGTGGAGAGCGCCAAGTTGACACTGTCCGCCATGAACCCCGACGTGAAGGTCATTACCTACGACACCCGTCTCAGTGCCGACAACATCCTTGAGATCATCGACGGCTACGACGTCATCGTCGACGGGACCGACAACTTCCCGACGCGCTACCTCGTCAATGATGCGGCACTGCTCAAGAAGATCCCCGTGGTCCACGGATCGATCTTTCGCTTCGAGGGTCAGATCACTGTCTTCAACCCCTATGTCGGACCGTGTTATCGCTGCATGATTCCCGAGCCACCGCCCGCCGAGTTGGCGCCCAGTTGCGCCGAGGCCGGGGTGCTCGGTGTGTTGCCCGGTATTGTCGGCTCAATTCAAGCCGTCGAGGCGATCAAGCTGCTCCTCGAACTGGGCGACCCGCTCGTCGGGCGTCTCCTCACCTATGACGCGTTGGACCAGTCGTTCCGCACCTTCAAGGTTCGTCGCGATCCCTCGTGCCCGGCCTGTGGTGACGACGCCGCACCGATCGTGATTGCGGAATACGACGATCTCTGCATGCCTCATCCGGTCGGCGTTTAGGCAATCACCACGATCGTCTC
>DATCFS010000050.1:0-5738 GCA_036509375.1 Acidimicrobiales bacterium | reverse complement strand
GTCCGGCCAAGTGGGACAACGACTTCTTCAATATTCTCTTTGGCTTCGAGTGGGAGCTCACGAGGAGTCCCGCCGGAGCTCAACAGTGGAAGCCAAAGGATGGAGCAGGCGCCAACACGGTGCCCGACGCGCACGATTCGTCGAAGCGCCACGCCCCGACCATGTTGACGACTGACCTGGCGCTGCGCTTTGACCCGGTCTACGGTCCCATCTCTAAGCGATACCACGAGAACCCCGAGGAGTTCGCCGAGGCGTTCGCTAAGGCATGGTACAAGTTGACGCACCGCGACATGGGTCCCTACGTACGAGGACTGGGCAAATTGGTGCCGGCAGAACCGCAACTGTGGCAAGACCCGGTGCCGGCACGCACCCACGAGTTGATCAGTTCGAACGACATCACGGAACTCAAAGCGAAGATTCTTGCCTCGGGTCTCACCCTCAGCCAGCTGATTGCAACGGCGTGGGCTTCGGCGTCATCGTTCCGCGGCACCGACAAACGTGGTGGGGCCAATGGCGCACGGATTCGTCTCGCTCCCCAGAAGGATTGGGACGTCAACAGTCCCGACGTTCTCGCAACAACGTTGTCGATTCTCGAGGGGATCCAACGGGACTTCAACCACGGCCTGAGCGACGACAAAGCCGTTTCATTGGCCGATGTCATCGTCCTTGGCGGTTGCGCCGCCGTGGAACAGGCTGCGAAAAATGCAGGGTACAACCTCACCGTTCCTTTCTCGCCCGGCCGCACCGACGCGTCACAAGATGACACGGACGTCGAATCGTTCGAAGTGTTGGAGCCGCTCGCCGACGGTTTTCGCAATTACCAACGCGACGGAGACACTCGTCCCGCAGAGGAACTGCTGTTGGACCGTGCTCATCTCTTGACGTTGACGGCGCCCGAAATGAGTGTGCTCGTCGGTGGTATGCGCGTCTTGGGCGCCAATCACGCTCAAAGCACCGTGGGAGTCTTGACGATGCGAAGCGAGCAGTTGACCAATGACTATTTCGTCAACCTGCTCGACATGGACACTGAGTGGACAGCGTCTGATTCCAACGCGACATTCGAAGGACGTAGTCGTACGACCGGTGAGCTCACGTGGACTGCCAGCCGCGCCGACCTGGTATTCGGCTCGAACTCTCAACTCCGCGCGATCGCCGAGGTCTACGCATCCGACGACTCATTGGAGAAGTTCGTGCGCGACTTTGTCGCTGCTTGGGACAAGGTCATGAATCTCGATCGATTCGACATCTCTTGAATTCGTAAGTGTCTCGCGTCCGCGTTTCTAGTTCGCGCGGCGGCGCTACGATTCGTCATGAAAGTTGTGCAGTGCAGATGCGGCTGTAGCTCAGCGGATAGAGCATCGGTCTTCGGAACCGAGTGTCGGGGGTTCAAATCCCTCCAGCCGCACCAACTGGCCTTGACCCCATTGATTGGCCCTGCGAACGACACTTCAATTGGAGAATGAACGCTCGTCGTGAAATACTCGGTTTGTGAGAGCCGCCGTTCATAATCGCTACGGCGCTCCCGACGTGGTCTCAATTCGAGTCGTTCCAGTTCCGGCGTTTGATTCCTATGAGTTGCTGGTTGAAGTGCACGCTTCGACGATCAATCGGACCGACTGTCACTATCGGGCGGCGTCGCCATTCCCGATGAGATTCTTCAGCGGTCTCTGGCGTCCAAAACCCAAGATCTGGGGCTGCGAGTTCGCGGGCAGGGTTGCCGCGATTGGCGACGCTGTGTCAAATTTCACGGTTGGTGATCGCGTGTTCGGCTACGTCGAGGGCCGCTTTGGTGCCCACGCGGAGTTCCTCGCGATACGGGCCGACCGTCTCATCACAAAGATCCCAGACGGTTGTAGCTACGTTGACGCCGCTCCCGTGTCCGAGGCATCGCATTACGCGAAGACACTCCTCGACCTCGCGAAAGTGACCACTGGCACCGATGTACTCATCTATGGCGCCTCCGGGGGCACCGGTACCGCTGCCGTCCAACTTGCGCGCTTGGCCGGCGCGCACGTGACCGCGGTCTGCGGAACCGATGGGATGCAGTTGGTAGCGTCGCTTGGTCCGGACCGGGTCATCGACTACACAGTGGACGACTTCACCGTTGGCGGCGAGCGCTACGACGCGATCGTGGATGCGTGGGGCATGCTCTCGTTTCGCCGGTGCGCGCGAATCATGAAGCCGCACTGCCTCTTTACGTCGACAGGCCCCGGGCCACACTTGCAAAACTTGGTTCTCCCCTTTACGACGATGCTCGCCCGACGGCGTGTCGTCTTTCGTCCACCAAAATTTGATCGTGCGACGCTCGACCGATTCGCCGAGTTGCTCGCCGACGGAGCGTTGCGCGCACCTATTGACCGGACGTACCCGCTTGAGAACATTGTTGACGCCTACCGTTTTGTGGAATCCGGTCGAAAATTGGGCAACGTCGTGCTGGAGATTGTTTCCGAAGACGAAGATGGCTCCCCGAAGGAAGAGTGAAGACCAACGCCTCTCGAACTACTGGAGCGATGACACTTCGTGGCATGCGGCGGTGCCGCACCAACAAGGGGGACCGCTCCACGTTTGTTGACCGTTTTCTGGTCCAACAGAAGGTCCCTGTCAAATACGGTTAGGTGGCGCGAGAATCAGGACCTAACGTAAAGACCGGCGAGCCGTGCTCTGTCACTCGTACTCCCATCTCAACAAGTTCGCTGATCCGGTGCTCTGGGGCGCCGAGTCCACACGCCTGAGGAAAAGAACCTTCGACCAGATTCGACGTCGCTTGGCCATCGCCCTTCAAATCCCTCCCGCCGCACCAGATTTCCGCGCGTCCCACTACGATATTAAATAGGACGTCAAGTCCTAGCCTTCTTCTCGTCTAACAGTCAGGCGATAGGAGGAAGGTGTGAAGTGGGACTTCCCGGAATGGTGACAGCACCATGTACATCGGCGGCGGAACAGTCGTTTTAATTCTCATCATCGTCCTCATTGTCTACATGGTGCGGCGATGAATCGCGATACTCAGGTTGTCGTGGCCCGTGTGGATGAAATCGCCGGAATACTGTCCAGTGACGACAAATTCGAAGACGACGGCGAGGTCGATCGCATTGTCATGAACCTGGCGGGCGAGAAAGTCATGAATGCTGTCGACTTGAAGGCTGAGGATCCGTTCGGCGATTGCTGGCGTCTTATCGCCGAGTGATCAGGATAATTACCATATTTGATTGAAAATTGATTCGCGCAACTATATTAAACGTAGGACGTCATACAGCTGCTTCCGACCATCCCGACAGTACGTCGCAGGAGGTAGCAATGCTGTGTTTGATCAGTGAACGTCACTTTCCACCGTTACAAGAGTCGGTGAGACGCGTTGTCCTTTGGACGCCGCCCAGTAGTCGGCGGCTACGCCGAACGCTGTTCGGCGAAAATTCGAAATCGACTTCGCGCCGGTTCATCGCAAAAGCCAGCGACCGCCCGTGATGTTGGACCAATCCCTTCGCTCTGCCGGCTCAGGGCCGTGCGATTGCACGCGCCACACGTGCGGGCACGTACGCGCGTGTCACTCCGGTGCGGTCGTTCGATTCACACGGAACTCCCGTACGAATTCACGCTGCTCGATCTTTCTTTGTCGCGAGTGCGCGGCTCCCCACACCGCGCAATCGCGGGGAGCAAACCTTTCGTTGTTGAATACGGAGACGGAAAGTTGAGCGCGATCAAATTTCCCCAGTGGAACCTCGAGACGTTGCTCTCGACGATTGACTTTCTCGACGAAACAAACGTTGGTGTCATCCTGCACGACGAAAACGGGGTGGTACTCGAATGCAACATTTCGGCGGCGGAACTCTTTGGCACGACCGTTGAAAAGCTCGTAGGTCGCGCCTTTCTCGACGCCGATTGGGGCGTCGTGAGAGAGGACGGCACAACATTTCCAGCCCACGAACGCCCGGAGATGATCACTCTTCGAGAGGGCAAGACGACAACCGGAACGATTCTCGGTTTTGACGTCGTCGCCAAGGCACGACGTTGGCTCAAAGTGAATACCTGCCTCGCCGAGGTGGACGGTGTCGCGGTAGGCGTGATTTCGTCATTCCTCGATATAACCCTGCAGATTCAACGTGAGCACACCATGCGACTCATGCGCGAAGTGAGCCGGTTCGCGACAACCTCATCCGTCGATGTCGAACTCTTTCAGCGCCTCTGCGACGAAATCGTTGCGGTGGGCGACTATTCGCTGGCGTGGATCGGAGAGGCATCAGAGAGCGAGAACGGCGTCGTTCACATTTGTTACTCCTCAGGAGAGACTGCCTACCTCTACGACAACATTGTGTCGACGCTGGCTTGGAAAGAAACGGGTGTCGGTCCGACGGGCACCGCGTTACGAACAAATCGCACGCAAGTCGCCAATGACCTGCTGCACCAAGCCAATTACACAGAGTGGTGTAGCCGGGCGTCGCGCTTCGGACTCTCGTCAAGTGTCGCCATACCCTTTCATCCTGGCGGTCGACCGGCCGTACTGTCGATCTATGATCGCCACCCCTTCGTGTTCGATGACGTCACCGTCCAGGGTCTCGAAGAGATTGCCCGGGAGATAGAAGTGGCGGTGGTCGCTCAGGAGTCGGTGCGCACGACGCGCGCGGCGCTCGAAGAGACCTCCAAGTCAATGAGTGACCTCGTCAAATCCGAGCTCTCGAGAGGTCGATCTGAGGAAAAGTTCCGCCTCGCTTTTGAGGACAACATGGCGCCGATGATGTTCAGCGACATCGACGATCTCGCGATTGCCGTCAATGATGCGTTCTGCGAAATGGTTGGATTCTCGCGCGAAGAACTCCTCGGGCACGACTCGACCCTGTTCACCTACCCGGACGACGTGGAGTTGACCCGAGAGTCTCACGAAAGTCTCATTTCGCATCGCGCGAATCAAGTCCGCTTCGTCAAGCGCTACCTGCGCAAGGACGGGCAGATCATTATTTCAGAGGTGTCGCGTTCGACGGCCCGTGACGAGGCCGGCAAAACGCTGTACTTCGTCAGCTCTGAGCGCGACATAACGGCGGAGCGAGAACTCGCCGCCGAACTTTCCCATCAAGCCCTGCACGACCCGTTGACCGGCCTCGCCAATCGGGTACTGCTCGACGATCGATTGATCTTGGCGCGGGCTCGCGCCGATCGTGGGCGCGGGCTCATTGCGGTCCTCATGATCGATCTTGACGACTTCAAAGGCGTCAATGACACGTACGGCCACTTGGTCGGCGACCAACTCCTGCGCGATGTCGCGAGCCGCTTTCAGCACGTGGCACGGCCCACCGATACGCTCTGTCGTTTTGGTGGCGACGAGTTTCTCTATTTGGCTGAAGGTCTCACCACCTCGGCCGAAGCGGAGGAGATTGCGATCCGTTTTCTCGCAACGCTCGCGGAACCGTTCTGTCATGGCGACGTCGAGTTCGTGCAACACGCCAGCGTCGGCATCGTGGTTTGGGATCCGGACGCGCCGACAAGTTTCATGCTCATCCAGAATGCCGACGTGGCATTGTACGAAGCCAAGCGCAAGCAGAAGGGCTCGTACAGCGTCTTTGACATCTCCATGCAAGACATGGTTGCGTCGCGATTCAACCTCAATCAGGAACTGGGCCAGGCGATACACAACGACGAACTCTCCATGTGTTACCAGCCAATTGTCGACCTGCTCACGCAAGAAGTGGTGGGCTTCGAAGCCCTGATGCGATGGCAGCATCCGCAGCGAGGTGCCATCGGCCCCGCTG
>DATCFS010000049.1:0-6028 GCA_036509375.1 Acidimicrobiales bacterium | reverse complement strand
CGTTCAAACTCGCGTGGGATGAAAGCGTCTCCTATCAAGTCGTCGGAGCGTCGGGCACGGTCACCGGGACTTGGAAGCAATCGTCCTCGGCCAAGTGGCAGGTCATCGGACTGTACTTAGCCCCGAGCGCGTAAATAGTCTTGGACGCGACGTCGAAGGCTGTGACGTCGAATTAGAGCAAATTCGATTACAACTCTCTTCGCCCACTGGGAGCCCGTTAGACCGACCACAGTGCCGAGAGCATCAACCTCGCGATAGCGGGACGTGACCGTGAAAACGATTGGTGAACAAAAAGTCGTGCTCTACTTCGTAGCGGGTGGAATTGTCCGTCCCGAAGCTATCCCGCATCGACGCCTGCACCTATTCGCCGACTGCCGTCCACGGGCGCCTTCACCGATGGCATCTGAGCGTAGAATCGGCGGGCGGGCTGCCGTCGTTCAATGGACAGGACTCCACCCTCCGAAGGTGGCGATCGGGGTTCGAATCCCCGCGGCGGCACTTGGAGCCACGTACGAAGTGCCCAAGGCCACGTCTGAATGACAATGATCCGAACGCGCACAGTACGTACGTGTGGGCCTGGTTGATCGAGGTCGCGAGAGTCCTTGCACACGGGACGCGGACTCGTTGCAAGGCTACGACCGTTGACCGGCGCAAATTAGCCGAGCACTTTTGTCGCGAAACAATCTTGAGTGTGACGAGCTCACGGGCCGAAGCGAGTCCCTGCTGCAGGATCACATTTGCCAGTCCAGAAACGAGGTTTGTTTTACTATTTGACTCAAATATCGCAGTTTTACGATTAAGTCAAATAGTCAAGCATTATTCGGGGATTTGAGTAAAATAGTCAACTAATATTAAGTAATAATTCAAGATTTGGATAAACGAGGAGATTGTCGTGCCAAGCAAGGAGACGATACCCAAAGTCATAGAACGGCTATTTGCCGCCCGCACCCACGTGACGTCACCCGAGGTCGCCGCTGCGGCAAATGTCTCGCGTCAAGCCGCGTACAACTGGTTGTCCCGGATGACGGCGGACGGCATCTTGATCAAAGAGGGCAACAAGCGATCCAGTCGCTACCGGCTCAACGCGCAGCGAGCCATGACGTATTCCCTCGATGGCCTCACTGAAAACGAGGTCTGGGGCATCGAGCGGATCGCCCTACGACAATTTGACCCGGATATCGATGCGATGCCGACTTTGCGACATGTTCTGAACTTCGCCTTCACCGAGATGGTGAACAACGCAATAGATCACTCGAGGGGCGAGGAACTACGGGTCCGTTGGTTCCTCAAGGAGAACGCGCTCGCCTTCGAGATCGAAGATGATGGGATAGGTGCCTTCGAGTCCCTTCGCGAGTCACGCGGGCTCAAGGACGATTTTGAGGCGATTGGCGAACTCTCCAAGGGCAAACAAACAACTGATCCAGTCCGACACAGCGGTCTGGGGATCTTCCTGACGTCCCGACTTGTGGATCGCTTCGTTCTCACGGCAAACCGTCTCACCTGGACGGTCGACAACGACCTCGATGATTCTGCCCTGGGATGGCTTGACCGTCCCAGGCACGGCACGCACGTGCGATGCGAAATTCGCTACGACACCATCAAGACACTGACCGAGGTGATGGGCGCGCTCCAAGACCCCGTGACGCAACGACTAAACAAAACGAGTCTTCGTATTGATCTCTTCCGCCAGGGAGAGTTCGTTTCGCGGACGGAGGCAAAACTGATCGGGGCACGCCTCGAAGGATTCGAGGTGATCGAGCTCGATTTCAGCGGCGTCACCCAAATTGGACAGGGTTTCGCTGATGAGTTGTTTCGTGTCTGGAAGAATGAGCACCCTTCATCGCAACTCTTGCCAGTGAACGCCAACCCAGCAATCCAAGCAGTAATCGCCGCCGTTGAGCGAGCAGTGTGAAGATCGAAGAGCACCGTCACTGAGCCAGACGCAGACGGAAACGCCGAATTCGTGAAGCCTTAGCCGTCGATGGTCTTTGGAGCGTGAGGCCATATCTTCACGTTGTAAATCGACGCTAGTTGGCGCGCGACGAAGGTTCCCCACACGAGTTCACCGGTCGAGTTGAAGTGAATTCCGTCAGAAAGGCGTAGCCCATCGCTTTGATGATTGACCATCGCGCCTCCTCGGTAGTCGCCACCTTTGGTCGCGAAGAGCTTCCACGACGGTTGGAACGTTACGCCGGGAGTCGACGTGGCGATCTTCTGATAGATCGCGTTCAGCGCGTAAAGACCCTGCCGGTACCCATTGGGTTGCACGATGGGCGTACCAACCCAAAGGACGTAACAGCCGGCCTTGGTCGCGATGTGATCAATCCGCTTCACCCGAGCGACGTACGCGGTACGCCAGCCCGACGAGCCGAAGGGCTGCGAGGCACCATTCACGGCGAGGGCCTGCTCGTCGTTCGCGCCGAAGACCACGACGACGAGGTTCGGCCGATCTTGCGCGAGGAACTTCTTGAGGCGTTGTGGCCAGTTGTAGAACCAGGACGCCGACAGTCCTGTCGACGACTTGTCCTTCACGTACATTGTGAGTCCGCGCGTTCCGCGCAACTCTTTGTACAAACCGAAGCCGAGGTCATCACCGAGCGAGTCGCCGATCTCGAGGACGCGACACCTTCCGAGAGCTAGGGGTGCGGAATGTGCGGCGCTCGTGCGCGCCGAGGCCGGCGAAAAGTTGCAGCCGCGGCGTGGAGGGCCGAAGTGCGCCTTGTCCGCAACGGGAATGTCAGTCGCCGTCGCCGTCGGCTTGCTGCGCGGGCTCACGCGACTCGACGCAGTCGCTCCCCGGGCCACATTCTGGGACGTGCTCGCTACCGCACTGCTCGGGGCGTCAGCGGCGGCGGCCAGCAGTATCGCAAAGATCACGACCGTCAACGCCGTGCGCAAAGACCGCGTTCTCTTGCGAAGGAGTTCGGGATGACGACATTTCACGGGACTACGACGTTAACAGCGAGATATCAGCGCGTCATCACCCGCTCGTCAATTTTCATATTTCGTCACACGATCCTGCAGTCTCGTCGCCTCAATGACTCGATTACTGACGGCGTCGGGCGCACGATCATCCACGTCAATCACCACGTCCGCGATGAGTTCATACATTGGAAGTCGTGCCTCGTAGAGTTGACGAATTGCCGCTTCTGGATTCGTTCCGAGTCGCGGTCTCCCCTCCCCCGCGCCGACTCGCTGGGTCATCGTGGCAACCGAGGCTCGGAGCCACACCACGGCACCATTTTCAGTCAGGAGTGTTCGACTTGTCTCGGAGAGCACGACGCCACCGGCCACGGCGATGACGGACGACGGGTGTGCATGAATCGCCTCAGTCAGCACTCGACATTCCAAGTCCCGAAGAATCTCATCGCCTTCGTCAACCAGAATCTCGGGCGCCGTTCGACCGGTCGCTGCAAGCAGTTGGTCGTCGGAATCGAAAAACGCCCACCCAACTTTCGCCGCCACCATTCGACCGACGGTGGTCTTTCCAACGCCCATCATCCCGATCAAGAACAATCGATCACGCTTCGACGGTGGCAGCTCTTCGCGTGTTGACATCGCTCGTTCGGCCTCACCCATTTCGTCAACGGTAGTGGCGCTCTTCCATCGATCATTGACGCACCGTTTGACGCCCACGCCGGAGCGACGAGATTGAACGGGCTCGGCTGGGAGGTACCGAACGGAGTGACGACCTTTGAGGTGGCAACACAGGCGGAGTGAAACGGATCAGGGCTGACTAGCGCCACTCCGCCTGTGTCACTTTGTTTGGGGGTACCGCTACAACCATTGCGACCGAGTCGTCGTCGTTGAGGACGGCCCACTCGCCACTGGCCAAACTTGGAAAGACTGCCGCGTACACCACCCCATCACGACCCTCTCGCGGCAACACCCACACGTGGGTACGTCGCGAGGGATCGGACGTTGGATGGACGTGAACTTCGATTCCCGCCCGCTCCGCGGTGGAGTGCAGCACCAATGCGCCCGTGTCCACGCCAACATTGATCAGGACCGCCCGACTCGGCTCCAAGGGTGCTGCCGCGTGGGCGTGGGTGCCCGAGTGAACATGTCGTCCCTCAACGTGTTCGTGCGAATCGGTGTGAGCGTCCTCAGTCTGTTCGGCGAAATCGTGGTTCATGGCTCTCTCAATGCGGGTTTCGTGCAGGTTGACTGAAACGGGACGGTGATTCAGCCGGCGTTGGCCGCAAGCTCAGTCGCCGGGTTGTCGTAGCCGTCCCACGGATCGGCCAGATACGGGAAACTGGAACCGTAGGTGAGACCGAATGCCGCGAGGTCGGCGACCTTCGCCGGTTCGGCCGCCGGACCACCGACGTCGTACAGAAGACCGGCGGCTCCGTCGGGCGTGTACGTCGGCACCACGGCGCCCAACAGTGCGCCGGCAACGGCCTTCAACTCGATGCTGACGACGTCGTCGAACACACGTCGACCGTTCGGGAAGCCTGCGACGTCGCCGCCGACGACACCGAGGATGCTCGCGGACGCGGTCGCCGTCGGCGCGATTGCCACATTCAACCGCAGCATGTCGGCTTTCGTTTTGCCGGTGTAGTTCTGGAATCCCGGGAAGAGCGGCGGCACGCCCGTGAGCAACACCGCGTCGAGGTCGGGGCGGGTGTTGGCCGCGACCGCGGTGTAGGCGGCGAGGTTGGGAAACGCACCAGGGTAAAGGACATTGAGCAGACCGGCCAACCCAGGGTGGTCGTAGTACTTCGAGTACTGCGAGTCGTTCTTCGGTGCGTCCGAGTTCCAGTCATCCTTTTTGCCCATCGGGATAATGACCTCGTTGATCAGCGGGTTGCCGAGTCGCGAGACCTGCTCCCACGGACCGGCGTTGGTCTTGTGGGCGCCGTAGATCTTGGTCTTCTGACGGCTCGCCGTCGTCCAGACGCCGATCGTTGAGTCCGAGTCCTTGTAGGTCGCCGGCATCGCGCCGCCCTTGGTCAGTTGCGTGATCGGGACCTGTAGAGCAATGGAGTGCACGTTGGTCGCCGCTAAGGAGTTGGGACCGGCGATCGCCGCACCCTTCAACAAGAAGTCCGGCTGGAAGGGACGGAGGTCACCGAGGTCGAAGATCGAACCCAAGTCGACGTAGAAACCGTCGGCGCGTTGGCCAGCGAAGATCTTCGTCAAGCCGGCCGTGTGCACGGCCTGTGCCGTGAGCGTCGCGTAGTTCGGAATCGAATTCTTGCCGACGTTACAAGGAGGGCACGCCAGATTTGTTCCCATGATGTGCGATCCACGCTTGTCCTTGCGCGTCACCGAGTAGAACTGCTTGCGGTTCCAGGTGGAGTCGGTGAGCGACGTGATTTGTCCCGTGTTGTACAAGAACGTGTCGTTGGCGCCGGTGTCCGTGAGAACCGTCTTGAAGCGGAACTGGTAGGAGATATCGGCGACACCGTCACCGGTGTTGTCGATGTGGATTTCGTAGAGGACATCATCTCCGAATTCGAAGAAGTTCGGACCGCCGGCCGGTTGCTGACGCGGAATGTAGTTCGCGATGAGCGTGACCGTGGTGGGAGCATCCGGACTGATGAATGCGTAGAGGTCCGTTGAGTCAGCAACAGGGTCCTTGGAGATTTCTGGTGCCTCGGCGTGTGAAGACATTGGTTACACCTTTCTAATGAGTGAAGTAGTTGATTTGATCGGAAGGAATAATTGAAGAGACGAACGGTTAGCTGATGTCGCGGACGAGTCGAGCGACGAGGGCACGGTCGTGAGTGACGACTTCGCGAGTGCCCACCATGAAGTGGATCTCCCCCGAGCGGGGATTGGGGATGTGGACGACCACGGTCTCGTTCGACGAGACGGGACGAACGGTCGCCTCAGTCTTCGTCGACTTCGACTTGGTCGCCGCGCCGGCCTGCGTCAGCAACATCGTGGGCGCAACGGCGACGATTCCCACCGCGGCGACGCCATTACGGGCGGTCTTTAGAAAATTCCTACGTGAAATCTCAGCCATTGGAACACCTCTTTCTCGAACCAGGTTCGTGAAGATCTGTGGCGGGCGCCCTCA
>DATCFS010000048.1:0-5398 GCA_036509375.1 Acidimicrobiales bacterium | reverse complement strand
CATTCGGTGTAACGCGTTCGTGGCGTTCGGTGTCGCGAACTCCACCCGGCCGTCTCCGTCGATGAGGATGATGCCGTCACCGACGCGTGGCAATCCGGGACCGGCCACTCCGTCTTCGCGGAAGGGGAACGTCGAATCGGCCACCATCACGCAGAGCCGTTCGAATATCGAGAGGTAGGCCTGTTCGTAGAGCGAGGCCGGACCGCGAAGTGGGCCTTGCAGGCGCACCATGACGGCGACGACGTGGCCGTTGAAGCGCACCGGAACACACCAGACCGGCACCACGTCATCGATGGCCTCGACGTTGACCTCGCCGACAATGCGCGTCCCACTTTCGTAGGCCAGAGCGACGAGTGGCCACGCGTCGGGACGGTGCGTCGTTCCGACCAGGTCGTCATTGATCATCGTCGAGCGATTGTTCGGACGCATCTGCCCGAGCACGACGAAGCGGACATCGTCGCCACCAAGTTCGTCGTTGACCTTGGTCATCAACAACAGGTCGGAGAAGGCGAGGTCGGAGAGGAGTGACCACGATGCGGTGAGTCGGAGAAGGTGATCCACGACGGGGTTGGAGAGTGTCGTGCTCTGGGCCGCGAGTTCGGCGAGCGTTGGCACTAGCTGGACCGAAGCGGCGTCATACTCCGCTGGCGACCGGTGTACGAAGCCAGTTCGTGCACGTCACGCGCTTCGAGCAGTTCGGCCAAATCGTTCGAGCGCTCCCCCACCCGTTCGAGTCGGTGGGCGTCGCTCGCCGTGGTGAACGTCAGTCCCTTGGCGACGTAGCGGTCGAGGAGCCCTTGAGCGGGATACTGCTCGCCCACGGGCTTCTTCCACCCGGCCGATGAGCATTCGACTGACACGTCGGACTTCGCGGCTGATTCGGCCATCAGGTCCCAGTAGTCGCCAGGATTCGACGCGTGGAATCCTGCGACCTTGATGAGGTCAGAGTGGGCCAGCACGTCCACCGAGTTGGAGGCACACAGTTCTTCGAGGGCGAGTGCGTAATCGGCCCAGCACTGGTCGACGTCGCGCACCGCCCACTCGTGCATCTGTACTTCACTATCGATGTCGTCGAACTGCCACGTGCCGAGCCAGTGCACCGATCCAATGAGGACGTCAAAGGGATACTGCGCCAAGAGTCCCGAGACGGTGTCCATCTGCCCCCGGCAGTAGTCGACTTCGAGGCCGATCTTGACCGGCAGTCCTTCGTCCTTGGCCCGTTGCGCCAGCGCAACGTACTGTTCGAGAGAGTTGCGCGCGTGAAAGTCGAAGTACTCCGCCATCGCGGGGCTCGTTGGTTCGTGACCGGACTTCAACCAGAACGGGCCGAGGGCCGACATGACGTCGACGAAGCGGTTGGCGTGCTCGGTGAGCGCCAACTCGGTGACGCCGTGACGGGCCGCCTCGTCGCAGTACGCCGCGATCTGATCGAGTTTGTACCAGACGGACGACTCCGAGTGGGGCCAGAGGTGCAAGTGGTAGTCGATCACCGCACGAGGTCGATTCTCTAGGCCGAGCCGAAACCGACGATGCGCTCACCCGACTGCGTGCCGAGCTCGACGTAGGCAATTCGAGCGGCGGGAATGCCCACGCGGCGACCTTTGCGATCAGTGAGCCAGAGCACCGTGTCGTCAGTCATGGCGGCCTCCACTTCCTTCATGACCTTCTCACGCTTGGCGTCCTCGGGCAGGATGACTTCGATCTCTTTCATTGACTGCACGATGCCTATGCGAACTTCCATCTCGACTTCTCCTACGTTGGCGACTCTCTTCATGCTACGGCGTTGAGGCATGATTGAAATCGTGACCAACGAGCCCATCTCTGAGCGAAGCCGTCGCTGGGCCGCCACCATGGAAGGGTACGAGGGCGCTGCGGACGACGTCACCGTCGCCCACGAGAACTCCAGCGCCACCATCGACGTCGCACTCGGTTCGAGGGCCGTGACCGGTTCACTGCGCGAGCGCGAAGCGCAGTTGGACGCCCTCTTGGCCGGCGGCGCCACCCGCGGTCGCGGCGCCGGTAACCGCGCCCGCGAAGAGCAGCCGGACGAATTTCGCACCTGCTTCGAGCGTGACCGCGACCGAATCCTCCACTCCAGCGCCTTTCGTCGTCTGGCCGGCAAAACCCAGGTCTTCGTCTTTCCCGATGACCACATGCGCACCCGGCTCACGCACGCCCTCGAAGTCGCCCAGGTCGCCACGGGCGTCGCCCGCGCGGTGGGCCTCAACGTCGCACTCACGGAGGCCATCGCCCTCGGACACGACTGCGGACACGGACCGGGCGGTCACGCCAGCGAGGAAGCGCTCGACCCGTTCGTGCCCGGCGGTTTCGATCACGCCGCGTGGGGCGCCGACGTCTCGCTCGTCAGTCTCAATCTCTGCGCCGAGACGCTCGACGGCGTGCGCAATCATTCCTGGTCGAGGCCGGCCCCGGCAACGCCCGAGGGCGAAGTCGTGAGTTGGGCCGACCGCATTGCCTACAGTTGTCACGACTTCGAAGACGCCGTCTCGGCGGGCATCGTGCTGCAAGAACAGTTACCGGCCCTCGTGCGTGAGCGGTGCGGTGATCGACGAAGTCAACAGCTGGGTTCCTTCATCAACGCGATGATCCACACGATTCGTGAGACCGGCGTCATTGGCATGGACGCCCGTCACTCCGAGGCCCTCGCGGCCTTTCGCACGTTCAACTACGAGACGATCTACTTGCGAGGTGCCTCGCGCCAGCAGGCGTCGGCCGTGGTGGGAATGCTCCGCGCTCTCGTCGAGTACTTCGCGGCCCATCCCTCGCTCATCCCCGACGTGGCTGAAGGTGTCGGCGACCTCGCGAACGAGAGTGCTGCCTTAGAACTGGCCGTCGCCTACGTCGCGGGCATGACCGACCGCTTCGCGTGTCGATCGGCCGTCACGTTGCTCGACTGGCCCATCGACCAGTTGCCGAGCGGGATCGACCGCTAGGGGTTGTTGGCGTCGAACAGCGACGCCATCGGCGACTGCCCCCCGCGCATCCATTCGAGGCGCAGTTCGGTGATACGGAGTGCGGAGTGCTCGTGAGTGAGAATCCAGAACTTGTCGTTCAGCACGGCCTGTTCGACGGCGACGCCAACGTCGGCCGCGTCGATGCCCGCGTTCACGAGCGCCTTACCGATTTCCCTGATCTCATTGGCTTCGCGGTTCTCGGTGAAGCTGACCAGTTCTTTGGGCATGTTGCGGTCGGACTCGTAAATCCTCGTCTTGACGAAGTTGGGGCACAGGACCGAGCAGTGGACGTTCTTGCCGGTGTTGGCCAATTCGTGAAAGAGCGATTCGGTGATGCCGACGACGGCGAATTTGCTCGCGTTATACGGCCCCATGCCCGCGACGCCGACGAGGCCCGCTTCGGAGGCTGTGTTGACCACGTAGCCCTCATTCTGTTCAAGGAAGAGCGGAATGAATGTGTTCATACCGTTCACGACGCCGTCCAAGTTGACGCTCATCACCCAGTCCCAGATTTTCTTGGGGGTCCCGATGGTCGAGCCGCCGGCCACGCCCGCGTTGTTGAAAATGAGGTGGGCGGCACCGAACTCCTTCAGCGCCGCATCGCGAAGTCCCTCGACGTCGCTCTCCTTCGTCACGTCGCAGTGCACACCAATGACGGCGGCTCCGTCGGCCCTCAGTCCGTCAACGGCGATCTTCAGGGGTCCGTCCTCGATGTCGCCGAGGACCAACTTCGCGCCGGACTTCGCGAACTGCTTGGCGGTGGCGAGGCCGATGCCACTCGCTCCACCGGTGATGACGGTTGTCTTTCCTTGCAGCTCCACTATGTCCCCCTCGACGTCGTCACATCAGCTTGAGTTCTTGACGATAGACGCGCGCGGGACCCTGCGCCGCTACGGTCGTCGCCAGCGCCGTGAACGCTTGGGCGACGTCACTCTCGGGATTGGTCACGACGATGGGCTGGCCCACGTCACCGCCCTCACGAAGTTTCGCTTCGAGCGGAATCTGGCCCAGCAGGGCGATGCCCAATTCCTGCGCCAGTTTCGCGCCGCCGCCGGCACCGAAGATCTCGTATCGCTTGCCGTCGTCGCCCGTGAACCAACTCATGTTCTCAATGACGCCGCGGACGCTCAGTTTCAGTTTTCGCGCGGCGTAGGCCGAGCGCTGGGCGACGCGCTGGGCCGCTGCCTGCGGTGTCGTGACGACGTACATTTCAATGCGCGGCAACACTTCGGAGAGCGTGAGCGCGACGTCGCCGGTCCCCGGCGGCATGTCGATCAAGAGGAAGTCGGGCTCGTCCCACCACGCCTCGGTGACGAGTTGTTCGATCGCCTTGTGCAACATCGGACCTCGCCAGATAACCGGCTGTTCGTCGGGCACGAAGTAGCCCATCGACACGCACCGCACCCCGTGCGCGAGCGTCGGAATGACGGTGTCACCGAGGACGATTGGATCGTTGACGGCACCAAGCATCTTGGGTAGTGAGAAACCGTAGACGTCGGCGTCGAGGACGCCGACGTCGAAGCCACTCTGGGCGAGCGCGATGGCGAGATTGACGGTGACCGACGATTTGCCGACGCCGCCCTTGCCCGACGAGATGCCCAGGATTCGGGTCTTGGAGAGTTTGTCGAGGAACTTCGGCGTGGGGTCGCCACCATGATCGTGGTGACCGGGACCGGGGTCGCCGGCCATGGCACCGCGTAAAAAGTTGCGCAGACCGAGCAACTCTTCTTCGTTCATCGAGCGAACGACGACGATCGCACCGGGGGCTCGCTCCTCGATTACCGCTTCGAGCAGCGCTAAGTTCGGCCAACTCGACACGGGCAAGATCAATTCAACCTGCAGCGTTCCACCGGTTTCGGTGACGTCACCGAGGAATCCCAACTCGCCGAGGTTGCGTACCAATTGCGGCTCGACGATGGAGGCGAGTTCGCGTTGCAGTTGGGCGTTTGAGGTCACTTCATTCCTTTGAGAGAGCCCCTTGAGGTTACCGGCGCGCGAGGGACCGTTGCTCCTAGACTTTCTTTGTGTCAACGACGACCAACGAGAACGACCTGGACCCGGCCCTCTTCACCGCCAAGGTCACGAGTTTGACGCACTCCTTTGGTGACAACACCCGTCGAAAGATCTACCTCTATCTCCGAGAGCACCCCGGCGCCACCGCGACTGAACTCTCGCGTCACTGCCAGGTCCACGCCAACGTCGTGCGCCACCACCTGGAACGACTCTCCGAGTCTGGTTACGTCACCTTCGACAATGTGCACAAGACCACCGTCGGGCGCCCGGCGAAGGGCTACCGCGTCGTGGACGCCAATCTCTTCATGGACGGGTCAATGCGCCGCGACGCCCTGCTCGTGGCGCTGTTGGAGATGGCCCTTGAGCGCCTCGGCCCCGAGGCCTCCGAAGCAATGGCCCACGACGTCGGT